>JAGRHM010000367.1 GCA_020445005.1 Candidatus Competibacteraceae bacterium
ACCCTCCGGTTTGCCGGTGAAGAACTCCTATCTTCTCACTGTGGGCGCGCTGATGCCGTTGGCCCGCGAGGGTCCACGTTTCCTTTCATCATCACTACCGTGTATTCCACAGCATCAGGCACAGACCGTCCTTGATCATCACTGACTGGCCTCGCGGGTCACTCCATCTCAGCCCTTACCGGGTGGGAGGCGTCCATTCCATTTGCCCTACCTGAGTATGTCTGTTCCGTACTATCGTTGGTAAACCGGCTGTCATCCCGATTCCATCACCGTGCGTAACCGGTGCAGAGCCTCTTCGAAACGGTAAGCCGCCGTTGCTTTTTCGATTGCCAGGAACGGTTCAATAGGCAAGGCTTCCGCCAGGATCACCCGGTGGGTGGCGAGATAATCCGCCGCTTCAGCATCATCATCATTTAGCAACTCCTCCAGACGGGCCAGAATAGGCTTGATTTGATCCTGGTTCACTGCCAGCGGCGCCGGCGGTGTGGGCGAGGCGCTACCCAGGGCAGCGCACAGATCAGCTATTAAGGTTTTCAGCGCCTCGGCGGCTTGCGCCAGCAACGGTTCCAGTCTGGCGGTATCCTGTTGTTCCCGCAGCGCTTGTTCCAGATCGCCGGCCAGTTGCTGAACGGCGGTCGCGCCGATATTGCCGGACACTCCTTTCAGGACATGCGCCGACCGTTCCGCAGTCACCCAGTCGGCGCAAGCTAGTGCGGCCCGGATTTGCGTCACCGCCTCAGCCTGGCCGGTCATGTACTTGCCGAGCAACTCGCGATACAAGCGGCGATTACCGGCCATCCGGCGCAAGCCATTAGCCGTATCCAGACCTGGCAAGATGGGCAACTCCAGCGCATCGCTGGACTGCAGAGAGGTGATCACCCGACGCCGACGCAGCGCCGGCAACCCTGGTTTGACGGGATGCCATTGCTGGAGTGTGCGAAACAGCGCCTCGGGTTCAATCGGTTTGGCGATATGGTCATTCATCCCGGCATCCAGGCAACGCTGTCGCTCCTCGACCAGGGCATGGGCCGTCATGGCGATGATCGGCAATCCAGCAAACCGGGCATCGGCGCGAATCTGGCGGGTTGCCTCGAAACCATCCATCTCCGGCATTTGCAAATCCATCAACACCCCGTCGAACGGTTCGCTCTCCAAGCTGGTTTCCAGTTGCGCGACCGCTTCCCGACCGTTGTTGGCTACCGCTACCCATGCGCCAGCCGATTCCAGCAGCTCAACAGCAATTTGCTGATTGACTTCATTATCTTCGGCCAGCAACAAGCGCAACCCATCCAGTCGCGGTAGGGGAAGATCCTGTCGCGCATGATAATGTTCCCGCACTTCACCATCCGCCGGTGGAAATAGATTCAGCAAGGTATCCAGCAGCAGTGAATAGCTGATAGGTTTGATCAGAAAACCATCGATCCCGACCGCTTCCGCATGAGCGCACACTTCCTCACGCCCGAAGGCTGTCACCATTACGATGCGCGGCGGCGCTGTCAGGGTCTCGTTCTGTTTAATGCGTTGGCTGGTTTCGATGCCATCCATGCCGGGCATCTTCCAATCGATAAACACAATCCGGTAGGGATCACCCCGGTCGGCGGCCTGGATCTCAGCGAGAGCCTCCGCCCCCGAAGCAACGGCGCTAACACGCAAGGTCAGGGACGTCAAGGCTTCCGTGAGAATGTCGCGGGCGGCAGCGTTATCGTCCACTACCAGGGTGCGCAAGCCATTTAACAGGATAGGCAAGACCGGTCGCCACGACGTAGGTTCGTCGCCTACGCCGAACCAGACCGTGAATGAGAAGGTGCTCCCCACGCCGGGCGTCGAGTCTACCCAGATAATGCCATTCATCAGTTCCACTAACCGTTTGGAAATAGTCAACCCCAGGCCGGTGCCGCCGTATTTGCGGGTGGTGGATTCATCGGCCTGGGTAAAGGCTTGAAACATCCGTCCACGCTGTTCCTCGGTCATGCCGATGCCGGTATCGCGCACCGCGAATTGCAGCTTGACCTGGCCATCGACGCGCTCCCGCTCCCGCACATCCACAATGACTTGGCCCTGCTCCGTGAATTTAATGGCGTTATTGATCAGATTGACCAGAATTTGTCCCAGTCGCAAAGGATCGCCGATCAGATGCTGTGGCAAGGTGATCGGCTCGTGAAACAAGAGTTCCAATCCCTTGTCGTAAGCTTTCTGGCTAACCAGAGTAGCAACATTATTGAGCACATCATCAAAGCGGAAATCGATGTGCTCCATGTCCAGCTTGCCCGCCTCAATTTTCGAGAAGTCGAGAATGTCGTTAATAATGCCTAGCAGCGAGAGTCCGGCGCCGTGGATCTTTTGCACATAATCACGTTGCTTGGTCGTCAACTCGGTTTTCAGCGCCAGGTGCGCCATACCGATGATTGCGTTCATCGGTGTGCGAATTTCATGCGACATATTGGCTAGGAAGGCGCTCTTGGCGCGGGTTGCTTCCTCAGCTCGCTGTTTCTCCCCGGCCAGTTCCAGGGTGCGTTCCGTGACCACCTCGCCCACTGCGGTGGATGAGATCATCGCCCGGGCTGAGGCCGCGCCAATGGCTCCGGCCAGCAATTGTTCGGTGTAGCGAATCAGCCAAGCGTCGGTTTGCAACGGATAACCGCCATGATCCTGAGCATAGTGGTTGAAAGCTTCAGTGGCGTGCTGTGCGCCGAGAAAGCGGGCGAGCAGGTCATACAATTCGGTGGTTTCCACCACGCCTCGCCACAACAGTAAACCGCCGTCATGCCGTTCGCGCTTGAAAATATCGACAAACTGGCTGCCCTGCGCCTGTTCCAGAGGATCGGGCTGGCTCAGCATCGAGCCGAACACCAGCCCGCCGATGTTAGCCAGCATGCTCCAGAAGACCGCATGCATGTAGGGATCAAGATTCTCTAAACCCAATAAAGCATAGGGCTTGAGCAACTCCAGACCCCACGGGCCGGTTTCCACAAAGTCAGTCGCGATCCAGCCGGAGCGGGCCATGGCCGGCAACAGCAGGGTATAGGCCCAGACCGCGAAGCCGCCGCTCAGGCCGATCAAGGCGCCGCGTCGATTGGCGCGCTTCCAGTACAGCCCGATCAGAATCGGCGGCGCAAACTGCGCGGCGGCAGCGAAGGACACCAGTCCGCTGGCGACCAGGGCGTAGGATTCGCCGACAAACCGGAAGTACAGGTAGCCCAACAGGATGAGCATCACAATGCCCACCCGGCGGATGCCCAGCAACAAGCCGGACAAATCGGTCTGGCTGGCCAGCCAGCGGGGATTGGCGCGCAACAGGATCGGCATCACCAAATCGTTGCAGACCATGGTGGACAGCGTAACGGTTTCAAACATGATCATGCTGGCGGCGGCGGATAAGCCGCCCAGGAACGCGAACAGCGCCAGCAGGGGCAGGTGTTCGGCCATGGGCAACGCCAGCACGAAGGTATCGGCGTCCACGACGCCCTGGTTGAACAGCAAGCGCCCCCCCAAGGCAATCGGTAACACAAACAGATTAATGGCGAACAGGTAGAGCGGGAATAGCCAGATCGCCTTGCGGATATGCGTCTCATTGACATTTTCCACGACCAGCACCTGGAATTGGCGCGGCAAAAACAGGAACGCCATCATCGACAGGAAGGTCAGCGACAACCAGCCGCCGTAACCGCCCGGCACCGCTTCAAAGCGCAGCAACGGCGCCAAATCCGGGTGCGCGGCCGCACGCTGAAACAGATCGCCGGGACCCTCGAAGATCAGGAAGGTGACCATGACGCCGACCGATAGGAAGGCCAACAGTTTGAACATCGATTCGAAGGCAACCGCCGCCACCATCCCTTCATGGCGCTCGGTGTTGTCAATGTGCCGGGTGCCAAACAGAATGGTGAACACGCTCAGCACCAGGGCGACAAAGAAGGTGGTGTCCATCCACACCGGATGCTGCGTGGAGATCGCCAGGCGATTGACGTCCGGATATTGGCGCAGCAGGCTGAAACTGGCGGCGACCGCTTTCAGTTGAATCGAGATATACGGCAGAATGCCCAGCATCACGATCAGCGTCACCATCCCGGCCAGCAGACCGCTTTTCCCATAACGGGACGCGATGAAGTCGGCAATGGAGGTAATGCGATGCATCTTGGTGATGCGCACAATCCGCCGCAGCACAAACCAGAACAGCACCGCCATCAGGGTGGGACCCAGATAGACCGGCAGGAAATCCACCCCGCTGACCGCCGCTAATCCAACGCTGCCGTAAAAGGTCCAGGCCGTACAGTAGA
>JAGRHM010000368.1 GCA_020445005.1 Candidatus Competibacteraceae bacterium
GCGGCAGCAGTCTGGCGGCGGCAACGCTCAACGCCCTGGCGCGCATGGCCAACGGGATTCGTTTTTGATGACGGGGTTACCGGACTGGTCAGGGCCGCCGATTCATGTCATCGGCATGGGTATTGAAACGGGCGGATTGAGCGTCTCCGCACAAGCGGCGCTGAACCAGGCGGAATTGATTATTGGCTCTGCGGCGCATTTGGCGACTTTCCCTGAATTGACCGCCAGGAAAATCCCCTATCCCAGTCCGATGAGCGGTCTTCGCGACCTGCTGCGGGATCATGCCGCACGGCGCATTGCGTTACTGGCTTCGGGCGATCCGCTGTTTTATGGCGTCGGCTTCACCCTGCTCCGCCATTTTTCACCCGAACATTTGGTTTTTCATCCGAACATTTCCAGCGTGCAAGCCGCCTTCGCCCGCTTGGGCCGACCCTGGCAACAGGCGCAGATGGTGAGCCTGCACGGACGGCCGCTGGCCAGCCTGCGCGCTGTCTTGCAGGGCAACCGATTCTATGCGTTGCTCACCGACCGGGAGAATTCGCCGCCCGCCATTGCCCGGTTGCTGGTTGAAACCGGATTTAGCGAGTCGAGCGTTTGGATCGCAGAAGATTTAGGGCTGCCTGAAGAGCGGTTTCGCCACTTTCAGGCCGCCGACCTGGCCAATACGGCGATTGCATTTTCCGCGCTGAACGTCGTCATGCTGGAAACCCGTGGACCAGGCGGCATTTTACCGGAATTCCCCGGGATTCCCGACGAACAATTCAGCACTGGCGCGGAACCCGGCAAGGGTTTACTGAGCAAGCGGGAAGTGCGTTTGACCATTCTCTCGTTGCTCGCTCCGCGCGCTGGGGATATCGGTTGGGATGTCGGCGCCGGCTGTGGCGGCGTCTCGGTGGAATGGGCGCGTTGGAATCCACACGGCGAGGTCTACGCTGTCGAGTGTCACCCGGAGCGGCTGGAGCATCTTGGCGTCAACCGCGAGCGGTTCGGCGTGGTGAATAACCTGCACATCATTCCAGGCAGCGCGCCGGAAGCGTTGACTGACTTGCCGGACCCCCGCGCTGCATTCATCGGCGGCAGCAGCGGCAACCTGCACGCCATGTTGGAAGCGGTCTGGGCGCGGCTGCAACCCGGCGGGCGACTGGTCGCCAGCGCGGTCACCGAGGATAGCCGGGTGGATTTGCATGGTTTCGCCGGCGACCGACCGGCAGAATGGACGGAACTGAGCATCGCCCGTAGCGAACGATTGGCCGGTCAGCGCGTGATGCGTCCCTATCTTCCCGTATTGCTCATGAAGATGGAGAAACCCCTATGACCACCGGTACGTTATACGGCGTTGGCGTGGGTCCCGGTGACCCGGAGTTGTTGACGCTCAAAGCGGTGCGGATTCTGCAAAGCGTCCCAGTCGTTGCCTACCCGGCGACCCCGCAAGGCAGCGCCCAGGCCCGCGACATCGCCGCGCAGTGGCTGGAAGGCAAACGGGAAATTCCGATTACCATGCCCTGTATGCTGGATCGCGGCCCGGTCAATCAGGGTTACGACGAAGCGGCTGTTGTCATTGCTGACGAACTGAGCGCCGGCCATGATGTAGCGATTCTCTGCGAAGGCGATCCATTGTTCTATGGCAGTTTCAGCTATCTGTTGCACCGCCTCGGCGAGCGCTTTCCCTGCGTGGTTATTCCCGGCATTAATTCGGTCAGCGCCAGCGCTGCCGCCGCGGCGATCCCATTGATCACCGGCGAACAACGCTTGACGGTGATTCCCGCCACCGCCGGCGACGAGGTTATCCGGCAAGCGCTGCTCAACAGCGACAGCGTGGCGATTCTTAAACCCGGTCGGCATCGCCCCCGGTTGCTGGAACTGCTGCGGGAAACCGGTCGCACCGCAGATACTCTGTACATCGAACAGGCCAGCCGGCCAGCGGAGCGTATTGTTAGACGCTTCGAGGAGATTCCTAACACGCCAGGACCTTATTTTGCGTTGTTTCTGGTGATTCGTCCTGCGAATCCAAACGCCTGATGACCCATCGCCCCGTTGCCCTCATCAGCCTGACCGAACCGGGCCGGGCGCTGGCGGAACGCTTGCGGGCGCTTATGCCGGACGCCGAGCATCTCCATCGACCGCAACCCTTTCAGGATACCATCCGCGACCGGTTCCTGGCCGGTCACCGGCTGATCCTGCTGTGTGCGGTCGGCATTGTCGTGCGCACCTTGGGGCCGGCGTTGCGCGACAAATATCAAGACCCGGCGGTGCTCGTGCTGGATGAGCACGGGCGGTTTGTCGTGCCGATCTTGTCCGGCCACGAAGGCGGCGCCAATGAGTGGGCGCGTCAGGTCGCTGAATTTCTCGGCGCGCAACCGGTCATCACTGGTGCGCAACGCTACACGCAACCTTTGCTAACCGCCGGTCTCGGCTGCAATCGCGGTTGCCCCCTGGAGACGCTGCTGGCGCTACTGGATGAGACTTTGACCTGTCATGGTTTGCAGCGCAGCCACTTATCCGCCTTGGCCAGCATTGAGCTGAAACAGGATGAGGCTGGACTGCACGCCTTGGCAGCGGCATTGGGCTTGCCGATCAGCTTCTATCCGGCGGCGACGCTCAACGAATACAGCGACCGGCTTAGTCGCAAATCCGAGATCGTGTTCCGGGAAACCGGTTGTTATGGCGTCGCAGAAGCGGCGGCGCTGGCCTGTGCTGAACGCCTGGTCAGGCGCGATTTTCCGGCGGAACTGCTCATCCCCAAACAGAAAAACGCCGACGCTACGCTGGCGATCGCGCGGATTTATGGCAATCGGGATGCCTGACTCAACCCACCCGGAAATACGCTTCGCGCGCCGGTAAATCGACGCCAGTTAACCGCAACGGCAATACACTATCTGGCGCAACGTTCTCGCTGACTTTCACGCGCGCCTCCAGCGCCAACGGTGGAATCAGCACCGAACCCCGTGGCGCTCGCTTTTCCACCAACACGCCTTCACCCTTCCAGCCCGGATGCTGTTGCAGATAGGCCAAGGTCCAGTGTTCGCGGGACAATCGTTCAGCCCGGCGCACGCCTTGCGCGGCCAGTTCCGCCGCGCCAACCCGCGCCACAATCGCCTGAGCGTCCAGCAACTCGCCATTATCCAGAAAGGCGCGCAACTGTTGATGCGCCACCAGATCGAGA
>JAGRHM010000369.1 GCA_020445005.1 Candidatus Competibacteraceae bacterium
GCGATGACCATGTCCTCGCGCATTGCCTTGATGCATGAAGGTCGCATTGAACAGGTGGATCCGCCCCGGCGTATGTACGAGTTTCCATTGACCCGTTACGCTGCGGACTTCATTGGCCTGATCAATCTGTTCGAGGGTCGGGTGATCCGCCAGGAAGATGACCGGGTGCTGGTGCAGTCCGATCAGGTCGGTGGCAATATCCTGGTGCGTCATAGCGAACAATTGTTGCCTGGCATGGAAGTCGCCATCGCCGTGCGGCCGGAAAAGCTATTGGCGACGCCCGGCAACGGCAACGGCGACAGCAATGCATCGAACCGGATTCGCGGCGTCATCAAGGAAATCGCCTACCTGGGCGATGTCTCGATCCACTATGTGCAACTGGCCAGCGGTTATCTGGCCAAGTTCACCCAGTCCAATGTTCAGGTCCTGGCGGAACAGGCGCTGACCTGGGATCAGCCGGTCACCCTCGACTGGGATTTTCAAAGCTGCCGGTTGTTGACTCAGTGAAAGCGGCTTTCCGTTTCGACGTACACGGTTTGGTCGTGGCCATACCCTGGCTGTGGTTAGTGGTGTTTTTCGCGCTGCCCTTCCTGTTCGTGCTGAAAATCAGCCTCTCGGAACCGACCCTGGCGCAGCCGCCGTTCATGGCCATGTTGCGCGAGATCGATCAGGGCTTGGTGACCATCAAAATCAATTTTGGCAGTTATCTGTTGCTCTGGGAGGATGCGCTTTACTGGAACGCCCTGCTGGGTTCGTTCAAGGTTGCGGCGCTTTCCACGCTGTTCTGCCTCTGCATTGGTTACCCAATGGCCTATGGCATCGCCACGGCTCCGCTTCACTGGCGGTTGCCGCTGATCCTGCTGGTGGTGCTGCCATTCTGGACCTCATTCCTGATCCGCGTCTATGCCTGGATCGGCATCCTGAAAAACAATGGCTTGCTGAATCAATTATTGATGGGTCTGGGCCTCATCGATCAACCGCTGGAGATTTTGCATACCCCGATCGCTGTTTATGTGGGCGTGGTGTACAGTTATTTGCCGTTTCTGGTGCTGCCGCTCTATGCGACCCTGGTGCGACTCGACCCGATTTTGCTGGAAGCGGCGGCGGATCTCGGTTGCAAGCCCTGGAAGCAGTTCCTGACTATCACTCTGCCGCAGTCGCTGCCCGGCGTCCTGGCTGGAGCGATGTTGGTGTTCATTCCGGTGATGGGCGAATTCGTGATTCCGGATCTGCTCGGCGGACCGGATACGCTAATGATCGGCAAGTTGATGTGGATGGAATTTTTCAACAACAAGGACTGGCCGCTCGCCTCTGCCCTGGCTGCGGTGCTGCTGGTGGTGTTGATTATCCCGTTCGTGTTGATGCGGCATTTTGAACAGCGCTTGGCCGAGAGTTCCTGATGAAACGTCACTGGCTGGCGTGGGTCACCATTTTGTTGCTGGGTTATGCCTTTCTCTACGGGCCGATCGTCAGTCTGATCGTCTATTCCTTCAATGAGAACCGGCTGGTCACGGTCTGGAGCGGGTTTAGCACGCGCTGGTATACTACCCTCCTGGAAAACCAAGCGCTGCTGGACGCCGCCGGATTGAGCCTGAAAATCGCAGCCTTGAACGCCAGTCTGGCGGTGGTGTTGGGTACGCTGGCGGCGCTGGCGCTGGTGCGTTTCCGCAAAACTCGCGGTCACCGCACCCTCGGTGTAATGGTCACCGCCCCTCTGGTCATGCCGGAAGTCATGATCGGCCTTTCCCTATTGTTGCTGTTTGTCGCCATGGAGGGCTTGATTGGCTGGCCGGCTGGACGTGGGCAAACCACGATTTTATTGGCCCACGCTACTTTCTCGATGGCTTATGTGACGGTGGTGGTGCAAAGCCGGTTATCCAGTTTCGACCGATCGCTGGAGGAAGCGGCGTTGGATTTGGGCGCTCGGCCTACGAAGGTCTTTTTCACCATCACTTTGCCGCTGATCGCGCCGGCGCTGGTGGCCGGCTGGCTGCTGGCGTTTACCTTGTCGCTGGACGATCTGGTGGTGGCCAGTTTCGTGTCCGGCCCCGGTTCGACGACCTTGCCGATGCTGGTCTATTCCAGCGTGCGTCTTGGGATCAGCCCGCAAATCAATGCCCTGGCGACCATTATTATCGCGCTGGTCAGTTTTGCGGTGCTGGTGGCGGGATTATTGATGCGGCAAACCGGGAAATCCCAGGGGTGAGTCCTGGCAACGGCCAAGCTCTGGATGGATAAGAACATGGCGGGATTACCAAGGTTGCAAGGCTTGCGATGAATGACATACTGTCAAGAAAGATTGGCAAGATCAAATGATTATTGTCAACTATGGCAGATTGTGTTACATAAGTAGAAACTACATAATCACTTGTTTTCGCGGACGCTTCGTGCCCGCGAAAACGGGGCGGCGAATCAACCAGATATCGCCCATCCAAAACTGAGTTTTGTCCGAGATCACCGGTTATTTGCCGCCCCGTTAGATTTCAAAGGGAACTATAAACAGAGATGATGCAGTTGCATTGGCTGTGGATAGCATCCTCCGTGATGGATGCAGCGATATCACTACTGAAGTACTCGAATTAAAGTTGATTCGCCAGTTTAGGGACGATTTTGAGAAGGAAATAAAATCAAAACTTAGTCATGGAAATGTGTTCGAAATGGATTTTTGTCCGCTGCAGTATATCCTTACGCCAAAAAACAGATACGTCTTTGACTACCGAAAAGCGGCTATCGTAACTCCGAGTTGTTTAGCGAAGTTTTTGGCAATCGTTTTTCAGTACGCAGAAGTAGTAGAAGGCGCGCGTATTCCCATATCGGAAAATATTGTTTTTTCTTGTAGGTTCGCGCCAAATGCAGACGGTGTATTTGACAGAAATACCGGTTACTCAAATTGGCGAGAAGAAACCAAGAGGCGACAGCAATTCCCGGTCTCTTTTGCC
>JAGRHM010000370.1 GCA_020445005.1 Candidatus Competibacteraceae bacterium
GCCCGCGCCATCATCATGCCCAACTTGCGCCCTCCGGTCACCACGACCGAACAGGCGCTGGCCTACCGGACGCGCATTGTGGACGCCGTGTCCCCTAGTATGGATTTCCAGCCTCTGATGACTTTGTATCTCACCGACCACACATCGCCCGCCGAGATTGCCCGCGCCCAAAGTTCGGGATACGTTCACGCGGTTAAGCTTTACCCGGCGGGCGCTACCACCAACGCCGACGCCGGCGTTACCGCCATCGAAAAAGTGAGTCCCGTATTGGAAGCCATGCAGGCGCAAGGTATGCCCTTGCTGGTTCACGGTGAAGTGACCGACCCCGCAGTCGATGTCTTTGACCGCGAGTCCGTCTTCATCGCGCGGGTGCTGATTCCGCTGATCCGTGATTTCCCGGAACTGAAAGTAGTAATGGAACACATTACCACGCAGGAAGCTGCGGATTTTGTGCGAGATGCCCCAGTCACAGTGGCGGCGACTATCACTGCTCATCACCTGCTCTACAACCGCAATGCGCTCTTTCAAGGCGGGGTTCGCCCGCACTACTACTGCCTGCCGGTGCTGAAACGCGAGCGGCATCGCCAGGCGCTGGTTAAAGCAGCGACCAGCGGTAACCCTAAATTCTTTCTCGGCACTGATAGCGCCCCGCATCCGCGCCAGGGCAAGGAAACTGCTTGTGGTTGCGCGGGTTGCTATACGGCTCACGCCGCGCTGGAACTGTATGCCGAGGCTTTCGAGGCCGCCGGCGCGCTGGACAAACTGGAAGCTTTCGCCAGTTTTCATGGCGCGGACTTTTATGGTCTGCCGCGCAATACCGCAACGATCGCCCTGCAACGCACGCCAGCCCCTGTCCCGGAATCTTTCCCGTTCGGCGCTGATGAATTGATTCCTCTGCGGGCCGGGGAAATTCTCAACTGGCGGCAGGCGGATTAAGAGGAGCGGGAGGTGGAAAGGATACCGGCGCAGTTGAGGGAGTTTTTGGGAAGCCAAGAGCGATATAGAGCTCCCAGATGATGTGTGAATTTGTAGGCTGGGTTAGGCCATACATCCATCAATATCAGACATGGACTCGACCGTTACCACTTGGCAAACTCGACGACCACACCGCCGCCGCCATAAGGGGCCTTCGCTACGGTCACGGACACCCGCTTGCTCAAGGGGATGCCGCCTTGATCGATGAGCCGGCCGAGATACCGCCGGACCTCAGGTGGAACATCCTTCGGCCAGGGAATCTTGGCAGACAGCTTCCCAGGCGACTTCGGGGGCGGGAAAGTGTTTGGATTGACGGTCGGCGGAGGCGGAGTCATCAATGACAGATTGCGCTGCCAGTTGTCGTACACCGCGTTGAGCTTATCCACGGTGGCGTTAATCCGGGTCGCGAGGATGGCGACTGCGCCCCGGGACACCACGTCCGTTATCGGCCGCCGGCTCGCCGCCCGGTATTCCATCTCCAAATCCCGGAGCTGTTTCTCCAACGGTTTAGCTTGGCTCCACATACGCTCGTTCAGCGCGCCGACCGCCTGAAAATAATTCTCCAGCGTGCTCATTAGTGACCTCCTATACTCAATTCGTAATAGTCCTTAATCAGACGTGGAAAACCTATGGCCGACCGGGCGGCGCGGTGTTCTGGCGTCGGAGCAAATCCCTCACTTCCGCCAGCAAGATGTAGGTCGCGCGCAGGCCGGTAGCCATTTCTTCGAGGCCGGCGGCCATTTTGTGTAATACATTGGCCAGTTCCTTGGGCTCGATGCCGTTTCCCATGACGCCGGGAAAAGCCGCATTGGCTGCCGTGGAGAAAAATATTTTCGCCATTTCGGTGGGCTTACGTACCGTTTCAGAATCACTCATGATGAAATCTCCTGTTGTTTAAGGTGGGCCCGTCATTCAAATCCGGGGCGAATTTCATTCGCTTCATCGGTAATTCCCTGGGGAGCATGGCAAGGTTCAAGTGGGCGAATCATTTTTCACGACGTTGTCGAAGCCAAGGAGACCCCGACAAAAAGGTTCTGGTGGTGCCGGCGTGGTTTGAACCTTTCAGGATTACGAGGGATATCCGTTATGGAGGAAGGCGCGATGGATAAACCCAGCGGCGTCGCCGGACCGGCAACCGCCGAAGCCGTGAACGCGGATTCTGAAGTCTCCGATTCCGAACTGATGCACGCGGTGGCGTCCCAGGATCGAAACGCCTTTAAAACCTTTTACGAACGTTATGCGCCGCGCCTCGGCAGCTATCTGCTGAAACTGCTGAAGCGGCCCGAGCTGGTGGATGAAGCCGTGAACGACGTCATGCTGGCGGTCTGGCAAAACGCCGACCGCTTCGATCCCGCGCAGGGGCGCGTGCTGACTTGGCTGTTTGGCATCGCCCACCACAAGGGGCTCAAGGCGCTGCGGCGCGCCGGGCGCTCCCGCGCAGAAGTGTCTTTCAACGCCGGGTCACCGCCAGACAATGACATGGAAGAGCCGAAGGAGGCGCTGCTGGCGGTCGAACCGCACCACCCAGAATGCACGGTGATGGGCTGGGAACTGGGCCGAGCCTTAACCTGGGCGCTGGATCGGCTATCGCCGGAACACCGGGCGGTGATTGAACTGACCTTTGGCGAGGAGCGATCCTATTTGGAAATCGCCGGGATCACAGCAATTCCCGGTCTCTTTTG
>JAGRHM010000371.1 GCA_020445005.1 Candidatus Competibacteraceae bacterium
AATCGCCAATCGCATCCAGAATCTTGTGCTTGACGAATTCGTCTTCGTAGCGCAGCCCATCTTCATTGAGAATCCGGTAGTCATCCACCACGATAGCGTTATCCAATGTACCGCCCAACGCCAGTCGTTGCTCGCGCAGGTACTCGATATCGCGCATGAACCCAAAAGTACGCGCCCGGCTGACCTCCTTCACGAAGGAAGTCGTCGAGAAATCCACCACGGCGTTTTGATTGCGCCCCCGGAACAACGGATGATCAAAGGCGATGGTGAACTCGACCTTAAAGCCGTCGAACGGGTCAAACCGCGCCTGCTTGTCGTCGTCTTCAACGGTCACTGACCGTTTGATGCGAATAAACCGTTTGGGCGCGTTTTGTTCCTGAATACCGGCGGACTGAATTAAAAAGACGAAAGGTCCAGCGCTGCCATCCATGATCGGCACCTCAGCGGCGCTTACATCAACGTAGGCATTGTCGATGCCCAGCCCCGCAAAGGCCGACAGCAGATGTTCAACCGTAGAAATGCGGATTTTCCCCTTGACCAGCGACGTGGAAAGTTGCGTATCTCCAACATTCTGCGGACAGGCCTTGATTTCCACAGGTTCAGGTAGATCGACGCGCCGGAATATAATACCGGCATCGGGCGCTGCTGGCCGCAAGGTCAAATAGACTTTTTCGCCGGTATGTAACCCGACCCCCGTCGCCCGAATAGCGTTTTTCAAGGTTCTCTGCCTAATCATCTTAGGTCCCCCAACACGTCAATTGATCTGAAGCATAATGCCGTCAGTGATCGCCCTGGGCGCCGATGGTCTTTGCTAAACGAACCCTGGGCGGCCAGTTACGCCAGATTGCTGTCACATGCGCCTTCATGCATTGCAACGAATCTACCACACTACGTGGTGAGACGGCAACTTTTGTTTCTCTTTCGCAACGGCATTTGTTGCTAAGTTGCGAAAAACACCCTGCTCCAAAAGCACAATTGCCTTTCAACTTGATCGCTGTACAACCTGAACCATCCAGCGCTTCCTGGCCATTCGTAGCCTGAATGGAGCACCGCGGAATTCAGGTTTGCCTGACGCCATTACGAAAAACGGCAATCCGGCCATAGTCGCACCCTTTTCACGACCTGGCCGGACAAAACGGGAGACAAGGGATAACAGGCTATTCTGCTTGACGGCGCAGAAACGCTGGAATATCCAGATATTCCAGATCAGCTTCACCGGTAGTGGCATTACGCTGCGGACTCAATCCATCTCCGACGGCCCGGGGCAGCACCGACGGCGACCGCATCGGCTCGCGCGGCGGATACGAATCCGGATCGCGCACTAGATTGATATGCGGAATCCTCGATTCCCCGCGCTCGCGGCTTGATGCCGGTTTAGCCGCCGGAGCGCCCAGGCCAATGCCGGTCGCAACAATGGTCACTCGCAGCTCGTTCTGCATCTCATGATCAATCGTCGTACCCACCACCACATTGGCGTCATCAGACGCTAGATCCTTAATCGTATTCCCCACTTCTTCGAATTCGCCAATGGTCATATCCATGCCGCCGGTGATGCTGACCAGTAATCCTTTGGCGCCCGCCAGATTTACATTCTCCAGTAATGGGCTGTTAATGGCCGATTCCGCGGCTTCCCGAGCGCGCCCATCACCGACGGCGCGACCGGTGCCCATCATCGCCATGCCCATTTCCGACATCACGGTGCGCACATCAGCGAAGTCGACATTGATCAGGCCGGGATTGGTAATCAGTTCGGCAATCCCCTGCACTGCGCCTAGCAGCACGTCATTGGCGGCCTTGAAAGCATCGAGCAAACTGGCGGCCTTGCCCAGCACCGTCAATAACTTTTCATTGGGAATGATAATCAGGGAATCGACCGCCTTGCTCAATTCGGCAATGCCGCGCATCGCGACTTCCATACGTTTCTTGCCCTCGAACGGAAACGGCTTCGTCACTACCGCCACGGTCAGAATACCCATTTCCCGGGCCAGCTCCGCCACGACCGGCGCTGCGCCCGTCCCGGTGCCGCCGCCCATGCCGGCGGTGATGAAGACCATATCCGCGCCCTGCAGAATCTCCTTGATACGCTCGCAATCCTCCTGCGCCGACTGTCGACCGACTTCGGGATTCGCGCCTGCCCCCAACCCTTTGGTGATATTGCCGCCAATTTGCAAAGTCACCGGCACAGAGGAAGTTTTCAGCGCTTGCGCATCGGTATTGGCGCAGATAAATTCCACGCCTTCAATGTTAGCGCCCAGCATATGCTGCACGGCATTACTACCGCCGCCGCCCACGCCAATCACTTTAATGATTTCATTACCCTGCGATTTGTTATCCATCAGCTCGAACATAACCGTATTCTCCTCAATCAATGGTTCTCAACCCAAACATTCATCGACCCAACCGCTAGAAATTCCCCTGAAACCAGCTTTTCATCCGCGACCACAAACCCTTTTGGCCCACTCTGGACACCGGCCCCACTCTGAGGGGACGGTTCTCATTCCCAAACAACAATAACCCTACCGCTGTGGAGTACACCGGATTCCGCACCAGATCCTCCATGCCCGTTACATCATGGGGCAATCCCAACCGCACCGGCATGTGAAACACATCCTCAGCCAGCTCCACGACGCCTTCCATTTTGGCGCTGCCGCCGGTTAACACCAGGCCCGC
>JAGRHM010000372.1 GCA_020445005.1 Candidatus Competibacteraceae bacterium
TGGATTTTGACCATCGCGTGCGCGCGGTCAGCGCCTTCCGTCAACGGCCTGAGGCCGCCAGCCTGTCCGCCGCCAACAAACGCATCCGCAACATTCTGCGCAAGATCGAAACCACATTGCCCTTCGAGGTTCGCCCGGATTTACTGAGCGAAGAAGCAGAACAAGCGTTAGCTGGCCGGTTGGTGGAACTCTCCTCCGAGGTCTTGCCGCTGATGGAAGCCGGTCTGTATCGGGAAGCCCTGAACCGCTTGGCTACTCTGCGTGAGCCGGTCGATATGTTCTTCGATCAGGTGCTGGTGATGGCGGAAGATCCTGCAGTGCGTGATAACCGGATTGCGTTGTTGAACGAACTCGGTAGCCTGTTTCTACGGGTAGCGGATTTCTCGCGTTTACAGGATTGAAGAAAGGAGAGGCGGGTTTCACGTGAAACATGATATCAAGAGATCTAGAACCTGTTCATGGTTTCACGTGAAACATGAACTCATGAAACCTGAACCTTCTCTGGTTTCACGTGAAACACTTTAACCTTTAGTCTTTATAGACCTTAACCTTAGATGAACATGAAGCTGATTATTCTGGATCGGGATGGCGTGATCAATGAAGATTCCGACGCTTTCATCAAGTCCCCGGACGAATGGGTGCCGATCCCCGGCAGTTTGGAAGCCGTGACCCGGCTCAGTCATGCCGGTTATCGAGTCGTGATCGCCACTAATCAATCCGGCATAGGTCGGGGGCTCTTCGACCTGGAAACACTCAATCTCATCCACAAAAAAATGCATCGATTGGCGCAGGAAACCGGTGGTTTGATTGATGCGATATTTTTCTGCCCGGATACCGATGAGGCAAATCCTTATCGCAAGCCCAATCCGGGTATGTTCCTGGAAATCAGCCGGCGCCTGAAATGTGAATTGCAAGGAGTACCCGTTGTCGGGGATAGCGTGCGCGACATTCGGGCCGCGCGCGCAGCAAATGCCTGGCCTTTGCTGGTGCGCACGGGCAAAGGCGCGACAACACTCGAACGGGAAGCGGAAAGTTGCGCAAATGTTCAGGTCTTCGATAACTTGGCTGCAGTTGCTGATTATCTCATCACTTTGCAATGAATGGAGCGTCGATCCTGCAATATGATTACTCAGACTGCTACTCAACCGCTGACCTTAAACCTGTTTCTGCGTTCGCTCCTGTTTTCATGCGGCATGGTGGCATCGACGGTGGTCGTGGCTTCATTGGTCATCTTGAGTTTTCTCATGCCCTTTCGCTGGCGTTATCGCTTGTCCCAACTCTGGTCCCGTTTCAATATTGGGTGGCTGCGCCTTACTTGTCGGATTGATTATCAACTGGTCGGCGTCGAACACATTCCTGACCGTCCGGTCGTGGTCATGGCCAAGCATCAATCCACTTGGGAGACGCTGTTCTTCCACCAATACCTGCCGCCTATCGCGTGGGTTCTCAAACGCGAGTTGCTGTGGATACCGTTCTTTGGCTGGGCATTGTGGCTGCTACGGCCGATTGCCATTGACCGTCAGGCGGGTGCCTCGGCAGTCAAGCAGGTCATCCGGCAAGGTGTGGAACATCTGCAGCAAGGACAATGGGTGCTGATCTTTCCTGAAGGCACCCGGGTTGCACCGGGGGTTCGTAAGCGCTATGGCATGGGGGGGGGCGTGTTGGCGGTGCGCAGTGGCTGTCCCATCCTGCCGGTCGCGCTCAACACGGGAGAGTTTTGGCCACGAGGAGGGTTTATCAAGCGTCCTGGAACGATTCAAGTGGTCTTTGGCCCCTTATTCGACAGCGGTGGCCATTCACCTCAGAATTTGACTGAGCAGACGGAGCATTGGATTGAGAAGACGATGGAACGTATCCAGGTAGGTAGCCTGGGGGAGTAAGCGTTGAACCGACTCTATATATCAACACGCTACGCCCCTACTCCAGTGACCGTCGGCTATTCGGATCCTGAAGAGCCGCACTCGGCGACTCTCCCCGCAACAGCGCACGGATCTGTTGAGCAGGCGCCGGACGACTCAAGTAGTAACCTTGTATTTCATCGCATTGGTGTTGTTGCAAGAAGGCCAGTTGCACCGGATTTTCCACGCCTTCGGCAATCACCTTGAGCTGCATGCTGTGCGCCATGGCGATCACTGCCTTGGCGATCGCCATATCACCCTGACTGGCGATGTCATTGCTGACAAATGATTTGTCGATTTTCAGTTGATCAACCGGGAAGCGTCGCAGATAACTCAGCGAAGAATAGCCGGTGCCAAAATCATCGATAGACAGATGAACGCCGATTTGCTTGAGTACATGCAGAGTAGCGATACAGCTCTCTACATCTTTCATAAATAATCCCTCGGTAATCTCCAGATCGAGATAACGCGGTTCCAATCCTGTTTCTCTCAAGACCCGGCGAATCATATCAACCATGCCGGGCCGTAAAAACTGGCGGGGAGACAAATTGACCGCCATCCGTAGCGGGAATCCCTCACGTTGCCACGTCCTGGCCTGCTCGCAGGCCGTTTGCAGCACCCACTCACCGATGATCTCGATGAGACCCGTTTCCTCGGCTAGCGGCACAAATTCGATGGGCGATATGAGTCCCCGCTGGGCATGCCGCCAGCGCAGCAGCGCCTCAACCCCGATGATCCGGCCATTGTGTAGATCCATCTGTGGCTGATAATGCACTTCCAGTTCCTGGCGCTCCAGGGCATGGCGCAAACTTTGTTCCAGCGTCAGCCGCTCCAAAGCACGAATATGCATGTCCTGGCTGTAGAATTGGATCATGTTGCGACCATTATCCTTGGCCCGGTGCATTGCGATGTTGGCGTTCTTCAGGAGCGCCTCTTCATTCTCCCCATCCTTGGGAAACAGGCTGATGCCAATGCTGGCGGTGATGAAGCATTCATGGCCGTCAATTTCGAAGCACGGCGCCAGGACGTTCAGAATTTTTCGCGCGAATAGCGCTGCCTGGTGTTCCTGACGCAAGTTTTCCAGCACCACGAAAAATTCATCGCTGCCCAACCGGAAGATGGCGCCCTCCCCGCATCCACGGGGGGTGAGCAACCGGGTCGCCACCGCCCGCAGCAGGGTATCACCCGCGGTGTGGCCCAAGCCGTCGTTCACTTTTTTGAAGTGATCCAAATCCACACACAGCACTGCGCAACCTTGGCCAGCGCGACGCGCGCGCGCGATGGCGCGTTTGAGCCGATCCTGAAGCAAATGACGATTGGGCAACTGGGTCAACCCATCATGCGTGGCCTGATACGTCATCTGTTGCGTCAACCGGCGATTCTCCGTGATGTCGCTAAACGCAATGACCATGCCTGATGCTTGCCCTTGCGAGTTGCGAATCGGCGCCGCCGAAGCACGCACCGCATATTCCTGCCCGTTCCGACTCACCAAGAAGCTCTCTTCGGACAACCGGAACTCCTGATTCTGCTGCAAGCACACCGTGGCCAGATCGAGTAGAGATCGGTGCTCAGGATCATGAGCAAGGCGAAAAATTGCGCCGAGCGGCTGGCCTTGCGCCGCTGTTTGTACCCAACCCAACAGAGACTCGGCTTTGGGATTCAGGGACTCCACATGGCCTTGCGCATCCGTGACAATGACCGCGTCATCGATGGAATACAGAGTCACTTGAGTGCGTTCCTGTTCTGCACGCAGTGCGCGCCTTGCTTCTCGCCAGCGCCACCCGATCCACAATGGATAGCTTATCCCCTGAGCCACTAGCGCCGCCATCGGTGGAAACCAGCGATGCCACTCCTGCAGAAGCGTAAAGCTGATCACGCCGGTCAACAGCAAGGCTAGTCCGGTCAACGGCAACATCCAGCGCGGTGGATAGATGGCGTGCATCACCCAGGACAGCAGTACCAGCACCCCCGTCAGCAACAGGGCGCTCCCCCGGGACAGCGGCTGGATCGCCACTCCCCGCAGCAAGGCATCAAGAATATTAGCGTTAAACTCCACGCCTGGCATCGGCTGCGCTTGGGCGGAAACCGGGGTGGGTAACGCATCTCCCAAGCCGGTCGCCGTGACCCCGACCAGCACCCACTTATCGTGAAATGTGGTTGCAGGAACCTCCCCACGCAGTACGTCGTGATAGGACATCTGCTGAAAATGCCCGGTTGGGCCGGCGAAGGGGATTAGAATGTGATAATCTCGCTGCCAGGCGCTGGAAGATTTGGAGTGGATGGTTGAAGCGCGCTGACCCGGCAGGGTTTGCCCTGCGTCGGGATCGACGACTTCCAGCAGCGCCAGGGCCAGTGTTGACCAGCGTGGCGAACCAAGGCCGGCTTTCAGATAGACGCTACGGGCTATGTTGTCCGGGTCCAACTCCACGTCGACGTGTCCCAGCCGAGCGGCAGCCTTAGCCAGGATGGGAATTGGCAAGGTCTCGATCAATTGGCCATTCAAGCGGGTCTGTTCATCGAGCACCGGTAAAACCGCCCGACCGTAATCGGCCAGTGCCGCAGCCAGATCACTATCGGCCGCTGGATCAGTGAGGTCGGGTTCGCCAAACACGATATCCAGCGCCACTGCCTTTGCGCCGGACGCGGTGAGTTTGCGAACCAGTTCGGCGTGAACCTGGCGCGACCATGGCCAGCGCCCCAAATTGCGCAGGCTCTGCTCGTCAATTGCAACGATGACGATGTCTTTGGCCGGCGCCCGCGACTGAGAGGACAAGCTCCAGTCGTAGAACAGCCAGTCCCAGCGGCTCAACCAACCTATCTGGCTCAGTCCAAGGACCAGCGCCACCAGCGCCAGCGCCAGCGCCAGCGCCAGCGCCAGACCCGTCTTAGCAAACCCGCTGCTGTGGGAATGAAGCCATCGCGTCATAACGCCAGGATTAAGCCCAGGATTAACGTAAAACCAAATGGCCAATAGCTTGCGGGCGGAATGTCGATGCGTTGCGTTGGGCTATACGGTCCCACATAACCATCCGTGTCGATCGTGCGAATACGCAGGTAATGAAAACCGGATTCGGGTCGGGATATCGTTAATTGCGGTTCGGATACCCGCTGATCGACAAGAACCGTTTCAAACTGGAGATCCTTGGCCAATTGGAATTGATACTGCTGCCCAGGCAGACCAGCCGCCCAGCGAAACGTCATAGTGTCGGCGGTCACCTCGGGGGTCTGCAATTTGGGTGTCGCCTGTAGCCGGAAAAATTGTGGATCGCTAAAAGGACCGGCCCTGCCGTCTGCATCGTGGGTAGCCACCCGCCAAAAATAACGACCCGGCGCCAGCGTCTGATCCAGGCTCAGGCGTGATCCGGTATACTTTGGCAAATTCGACACGAGCTTGGTGAATCGCTCATCCTCAGCCAACTGAAAATGATAAGTCGCCGCATTCTGTGGTTCCGCCCATTCGAAAACCAGCGCCTGCTCGAAGACTGCGCTCTGATCAGCCGGCTGAATCAGAAACGGCGGTTCGGGGCGGGCGTGCAGGCGAAAGCGATGATCAGCGTCACGCCCTTCCAGTCCCTTGGCGTCGATACCCCGAATGCGCAGCACATAATCGCCATCGGGCAGGTCAGGACCACGTACTACCGGTGCAGCCGAGACCGCGTCGAATAATAAGGTCGTA
This sequence comes from Candidatus Competibacteraceae bacterium, assembly GCA_020445005.1. GTDB lineage: Bacteria > Pseudomonadota > Gammaproteobacteria > Competibacterales > Competibacteraceae > UBA2383. The sequence continues at coordinate 5,575 of JAGRHM010000372.1, forward strand.
AACTGCTCATTGGGGGCAATTTGGGCGCGATAAGCGGTTGCGCCCTTCAGGGCCGGAACGCTCAACTGGATTGGCGAGCGCGTCACGACCGCCGGCAAATCAGCGATGGTTGGCGGCGCTAGCAACGGCGTCGGCGCGGCCAGCGACTTTCCTGTTTCGGCCAAGGCGCCGAATCCGGTTTTCACAGTTCGGGTTTGGCGAGCGCCACGGAGTTCTACCGCGCCTTCCAGTACTTCCGTGCGGGCGGTTGCTTGAGCCGCGTCCATGCCCAACCGATAGTGGGTGCCGCGCACCGCGGAAACGGCGGCAGGCGTGAAAATTTCGTAGCGGGTGCGGAGGCTCTGTCGGGGCGTCACCTGATTTTCCACCCGACCCTGTTGTAAGCGCAGGCGGGTATCGACCATGCGGGTATCGCCATAGACGCTCAAGGTATCCATCACCAGCAAACTGTTGGCTTGCACCAGCAACCGTGAGCTATCGCCAAATTCCACGACCACATTGCCGTTGGGACCGGTGCGAATCTCGTCACCGCTATGCAACAGCAGGTCGGTCGCAACTCCAATGGTTTGGCCGGTAAAGGCCACCTTGGCTTCTGCTTCGCCCTGCGCGCTGATCACGCGGGCCGCGGTCGGTTGACCCTTGAGCCAGGCAATGGGGATACGGAGCTTCATTCCCGGCGGCAGGTGCAAGGGATCGGCAACCCGGTTTAGCGCTTGTAACCGGGACCAGTAATCCAGGTGCGTCAGATAATCAGCAGCGATGTTCCATAGATTGTCCCCAGGGCGAACGGTATAAATCCAGTCCTGGGCATGGCCGATGGCGGGAGCGATCAGCCATAGAAAATGCAGTAACCCTAATAGCTTGACTGCTTTGATAACAAATTTGGCAGTGGCCGTTGATTGCGTGGTATTCATGGCGAAGGATGCTCGTAGTTTGTTTGAATCTGGTAAAGTTTGGATACCCGCCTGGAACTGATTATTCCGTGAAGGAACTCCCAGCATTGCGCTGGGATGCGCTTAACATCGCCGCCACTTCCGCCAGCCGCTCCGGCGAGCCGATATCGCGCCAGCCGCCCCGGTAATGCTCGCCGCTGACCTTGCCCATCGCCAT
>JAGRHM010000373.1 GCA_020445005.1 Candidatus Competibacteraceae bacterium
GGCCAGACAGGCCGACAGCACATCCTCCTGGCCGACCAAAATCAAGCGTAACGCATCACCGGCGGTATGCAACACGCGCAAGGCGGCAGGCACCACCACCTCAGGGCCGATATCGCCGCCCATGCCATCCAGCGCAATAGTTAGCGGTCTGTTCATGACGACGTCGAGCGGTGGGGCAGGGGAAAGGGAACGCAACGCGGGTTGATGACAGCGATTATTCTTCTTCGGTGGCGGTCGGGGCATTGATCACCTTGCGGCCGCGATAAAATCCTCCTGCCGTAACGTGGTGACGGCGGTGCTGTTCGCCGGACAGAGGATCGGTCGATAGGGTTGGGCCGGTCAGGGCATCGTGGGAACGGCGCATGTCGCGTTTGGAGCGACTTTTGCGGGTTTTTTGCACAGCCATAGTTCAATGACTCCTTTGGGAATCCTGTAATAAAGTCGCCAGTACAGCGAAAGGTTGGCGGTTTTTTGGAGCCAGCGCCGGTTTATCGGGTCGAGCATAGCCGTGGGCCTCGCATTCCCGCGGGTCTTCATGGCGGGGAATCTGAGGCAGGACCAGTAATAATTCGTCTTCGATCAAATCGGCAACAGCGATATCACCGCTTTCTCGGACCAGCAGGGGATCGTATTCATCGGGCAACCGGTCAGCCGCCGCTTCGTCGCGCGCCAGCCCGAGGTTGACCGTGACATCCAAAGGCAAGCGCAGTGGGCCGAGGCAACGCTGGCAAATCCATTCCACTTCGGCGCACAAGTGGCCCTGGATAAATCGCACCCCCTGAGCATCACATCCCGCAGACAGCGCCACAACCACTTCGCCTTCAGCGCCGCCTAGCAATGCAATAAGACGCGGCAATGCAGCCAGCGCCAAGCGGCCGTTCAGGCATCCATGTTCAGTGGCCATCCGCCACGGGTGGATTTTTGCGGGAAGCGATGGGGTCTCCATAAGGCGCCGAATCATATAGACCTGTCGGAATTCTGTCAAAATAAACCCGAATTCCGCACAATTAACCCCATTTTCATCGATCTTGCAGAGTGATAGCCATGTCCGAAGCCTTGTTTGACGGTCGCCGACTGATTCTGGCGTCTACCTCTCCGTTCCGTCGTGAGTTGTTGACGCGGCTGGATTTGCCGTTCACAGTGCGGTCCCCGGACGTCGACGAAACCCCTCAGCCGGGCGAAGATGCGCCGAGTCTGGTTGCGCGTCTGGCCGCGTGGAAAGCCCGGTGGGTCGCTGAGCGGGAACCGAGCGCCCTGGTGATTGGTTCGGATCAGGTGGCGGTGTTGCAGGGCAACATCATCGGTAAACCCGGCGATCATCAACGGGCGATTGAGCAGTTGCGGCAGGCTTCGGGGCGCGTGGTCACTTTTTATACCGGGGTGTGCCTGCTGGATAGTGCCAGTAGCCAACGCCAGGTTGCGGTAGAGTTGTTTCATGTAGCGTTTCGGGAGCTGACGACAGAGATGGTCGAACATTACCTGCGCCGGGAACAGCCTTACCAATGCGCTGGCAGCTTCAAATCCGAGGGGCTCGGTATCGCGCTGTTCGAGCGGCTGGAAGGCGATGACCCGACCAGCCTGATCGGGTTGCCCTTGATCCGGTTGACGCGGATGTTGGAAGCGGCGGGTGTTACCGTATTGTAGATCAGGTTGGCAAGACCATCATGGACGCTGGCTAGATTTTGCCGGCCTGCTGAGCAATAAACGCTGTTTTTGCTGACAGTTCCAGTGAACAGGTCCATTTATAAGCCAGATTCAGGCTGTTTGCGCAGGCGTAGACGCCGTGGCCGCGCACGACCGCAATGGGGTAGTCGGCCAGAATCTCGGCCACCATGCGCGGGGAACGGTTTTCATACTCGTCATAGGGAATGGTCAGGACCGGTACGCGGCTGAAATACAATTGTCCCTCGAAGTCCGTCGGCACGAATTCTTCGTTGTCCATGGTCATGGCCACCGAATAGGGGCCGTGACTGTGCACAACCGAGCAAGCGTCTGAATTCGCTTGATAAACCGCTTGATGCAAGCGGGCGTCCAGCGATGCGCCCTTGCCGATGGCGCCGTCCAGGCGGCATTCAACCAGGTCGCCGCTGCTGAGGGTATCCGCGCAGCAGCCGGTGGGAGTGACCCAAAAGACGTCGCCGTCCCGGATCGAGGCATTGCCACTGTGGGAGTCGTTGAGGCCATACTGGCGCAGCCAGCGATAGTGTCGAACCAAGTCGTCTTTGCTGTTCATGGGATTCGGGAAAGAGTGTCCGTTCTTTTGTCAGGGAATAATGACTAACGCTGTTGATGCTGTAGACGAGGAAAGGCCAGCCAGAAGAAATTATGATAACAGGATGGCGAGAAAAGGTGAGAGATACAAAATAACTCTATAGCAGAACATGCGCCAAGCACTCGAACTGAGTTATGAGTGAACTGGTTTAAGCCTATAATTCCATCCTATTCGTTCTCCTGTTTTCGATTTTCGAACCCAAGGTATCTCTTTCCAGTGGATCAAACGCTCTCATCATCTCCCGCCGTCTTGTTGATCGGCCACGGCACCCGCCGTGCTGCCGGCGTTGCGGAATTTCAGAATTTAGCTAATCAGTTGCAGCAAGCCCTTCCTGACCGAACCTGCCTGTCCGCCTTTCTGGAACTGGTTGATCCCGGCATCCCGCAAGCGCTGGAGACGCTGCGCCAACAAGGCTTCCGCCGCATTACCGCCCTGCCGGCGCTGCTGATGGCCGCCGGTCATGTCAAAAATGACATTCCGGTGTTACTGAATCATTTCCAGACTGAACATCCCGACGTTCAAATCACCTTTGGCGCGGATTTAGGCATTCATCCGAACCTGTTGCAAGTCGCCTGCGAACGAGTCGAAAGCATTGAAACCGACTTTGGGTCCAGTTACGACCGCAGGGACACGCTGCTAATGGTTATTGGACGCGGCGGTTCCGATCCCGACGCCAATTCCAATATCAGTAAGATCACCCGCATCTTATGGGAAGGCATGGGTTTTGGCTGGGCGGAAACCGCCTATACCGCCGTAGCTCTGCCGCTGATGGCGGATGCGCTGGAGCGCACGCACCGCCTTGGCTTCAAGCAGGTGATTGTGTTCCCCTATCTGCTGTTCACGGGCCGGCTGATCGAACAAGTGCAGGCCACGGTCGCCGCTTATCAAAGTCGTCATCCTGACGTGCGCGCATTGATGGCGCCTTATTTGAACGCGCATCCGCTGATCGTGGCCGCCTTCGTCGAACGGTTAGCCGAAGCCGAGCGTGGCGCAGCGCACATGAATTGCCAATTCTGCCCCTACCGGACGCCGATTGTCGGTCGCGAAGACTGGCAGGGCGCGCCGCAGACAGCCGATTAGCCGAGCTACCCTTCGATTTTTGCCTTTCGCCTCCAACCTTGAGCCTGATGCCCATGCCCCGTTTTGACTATCTTCGCGATCCTGATGAAATCGAGCGCCAGTCGTTTGCGCAAATTCGTCAACTGACCGATCTATCGCGCTTTGACGCCGACCAGCAACAAGTCGCCATGCGCCTGGTGCATACCTCCGGCGATCCGGGTATCGTCCACGATCTGTATTTTAGCTCTGGCGCTGTCGAAGCCGGACTGACCGCCTTGCAACAAAGCGCGAATGTGTTGTGTGATATCGAAATGGTCAGCCACGGCATCAGCAAGCGCTATCTCAAAGGTCAGGTGCATTGCTTCCTGAATTCGCCGACGGTCGCCGAACGCGCCCGCCAAACCGGGGAAACGCGCAGCATGGTCGCCATGAACGAATGGCCGTTGCACTTGGCCGGCTCTATCGTCGCCATTGGCAACGCGCCCACTGCGCTGTTCCGCCTGCTGGATCTGCTGGACGAAGGCGCGCCCCGTCCGGCGCTGATCATCGGGATGCCGGTCG
>JAGRHM010000374.1 GCA_020445005.1 Candidatus Competibacteraceae bacterium
GCCAACAACGCCAGCGGCATGTGCTGCGGCACCGCGCAAAACAGCTATCAAACCCTGCAAAGTATGCGCGTCATGCTGGCCGATGGCGCGGTGCTGGATACCGGCGATCCGGCCAGCCGCGAAGCGTTTAAGGCGAGTCACAGCGCATTGCTTGCCCAACTGACCGAACTGGGTCAACGCACGCGGGCCAATACTGCGCTGGCCGAGCGGATTCGCGCTAAATTCAAAATCAAGAACACCTGTGGCTACAGCCTCAACGCCCTGGTGGATTATGAAGATCCCTTTGAAATCCTGCAGCATCTGATGATCGGTTCCGAAGGGACGCTGGGCTTTATCGCCGAGATTACTTATCGCACAGTCGAGGAGCATACTCACAAGGCCACGGCGCTGCTGATTTTTCCCGATATTCAAACGGCCTGTGAAGCAGTCGCGGCGCTGAAAAGCCAGCCAGTCGCGGCGGTGGAACTGATGGATCGCGCCTCGCTGCGTTCGGTCGAGAACAAGGCAGGTATTCCCGACTACTTCAAAACCCTGCCGGAGACCGCCGCTGCCCTGTTAGTGGAAACCCGGTCGCTTGATCCGGAGACCTTGACGGCCCAAGTAGCCACGGTGATCGCCGCGATTACTGACTTGCCAACCCTGGTTCCATTGCAGTTTACCGACCGGCCCGAGGAATTCACTCGACTTTGGGCGATTCGCCAGGGGCTGTTCCCCTCTGTCGGTTCCGCGCGGGCCGCTGGAACCACGGTGATTATTGAAGATGTCGCGGTCTCTGTACCCCGGCTAGCGGCGATGACCTTGGATCTGCAAGCACTGTTCAACCAACATGGTTACACGGGTTCCATCATTTTCGGTCATGCGCTGGAGGGCAATCTGCACTTTGTGATCACCCCGGACTTTGGCCAACCGGGCGAAACCGAGCGCTACCATGCATTCATGGACGCGGTTTGCCACATGATTGTTGATAAATATGATGGCTCGCTGAAAGCGGAACATGGCACCGGTCGCAATATCGCTCCGTTCGTCGAGTTGGAATGGGGTCAACAAGCCTACCAGTTGATGCGGGAAATCAAGGCGCTCCTTGATCCCCACGGTCTGCTGAATCCCGGCGTGATTCTCAATGACGACCCGGAAGTCCATGTCAAAAATCTCAAACCGATGGCGGCGGTTGATCCGCTGATTGATAAATGCATCGAATGCGGCTTCTGCGAGCCGAGCTGCCCTTCGCGCGCTTTAACCTTGTCGCCGCGACAGCGCATTGTCGGCTTACGGGAACAGGCGCGGTTGCAGGCCCTGGGTGCGGATGCAGAACGATTGAAGACGATCAGCACAGCGTATGCTTATCAGGGTGTCGATACCTGCGCCAGCGATGGACTGTGCGCACTGGCCTGTCCGGTGGGGATTAATACCGGGACGATGATGCTCAAGCAGCGCGAACAGGGCCGGGGCGCAGTAGCGCGTTTTGTCGGCAACCGGGCAGCGAATACTTTTTCCACGGTGACCGTTGCGACCCGTGCCGGTCTGACCGCCGCCGATCTGGCGCACCGGGTACTGGGTACAACTCTGCTGGGCGGTCTGACTGGCATAGCGCGCAAGCTGTCCGGTGAACGGTTGCCGCCCTGGCATCGCTGGTTGCCGACCGCCAGCGCTCTGCCAAAGCGGGAGCAAGCGGGCGCTTTATCTAATCGCCCGCGTGTGGTCTATTTCCCCAGTTGCGCCAGCCGCGCCATGGGGCCGGCCCGCAATGATCCGGAAGCGGAGGCGTTGCCGGTCAAAACCGCTGCGTTACTGCGTAAGGCCGGTTATGAGGTCGTCATACCCGATCACGTCGGAGTACTTTGCTGCGGTCAACCGTTTGCTAGTAAAGGCCTGCCAGAGCCGGCGAACGCCAAGCAGCGCGAACTGGAGCAGGCGCTATTAGCCGCGAGTCGCGACGGTCGTGATCCCATCGTGTTTGATACCAGCCCCTGCGCTTTCCGGGTGAAGCCAGGTTCGGAGTCGAGTCAACTCCGGGTATACGACATTGCGGAATTTATCCATGATTTCGTACTTGGCCGGTTAAAGCTGGAGAAACTGCCGGAAACCGTGGCGCTACATTGCGCGTGCAGCAACATCAAGATGGGTTTGCAAGCTAAACTCAAAACCATCGCCGAGGCATGCGCGGAGAAGGTGGTTATCCCGGACGCTATTGCCTGTTGCGGCTGGGCCGGGGACAAGGGGTTTACTCACCCGGAACTGAACGCCAGCGCCTTGCGGGATTTAAAAGCCGCGTTGCCGGACGATTGCCGATCCGGTTACTCCACCAGCCGCACCTGCGAAATCGGCCTGTCTCTGCACAGCGGGCGCTATTACCGTTCGATTGTCTATCTGGTGGATCGTTGTTCCAGTCCGCACTAATCTATCAGTGAATCAAATTCGATCATATCGGGGATTTTCTTATGTTCCATCGTTTTTTCATCGTACTGGCAACCTGTGTTTTAGCGCTGACCCTGGCGTTGCCACCCCTGGCCAACGCTCAGAAGCTCAATCAGCAACTGGCCAGCGGCAGCGTTCTGGAAGTCATCAAACGACGGGGGACCATGAAGATCGGCATGTCGACCTTTGTTCCCTGGGCGATGCGCGACAAGAATGGCGAGTTGATCGGCTATGAAATCGATGTCGCCAAGAAACTGGCTGAGGACATGGGGGTAAAGGCGGAATTCATACCGACCGCATGGGATGGCATTATTCCCGCCCTGTTGGCCGGCAAATTCGATGTCATCATCGCGGGTATGTCGATTACCCCGGAACGGAATCTGACTGTCAACTTTTCCTTGCCGTATGCCCATTCCGGCATCCAGATGGTGGCTAATAAGGAGTTGGCGGATGGATTCAGCGCACTGGAAGATTTCAATAAGCCCGAAATCGTGTTGGCGGTGCGGCGTGGAGCCACTCCGGCGACCGCCGCCCGGCGGATAATGCCCAAAGCGACGCTTCGACAATTTGACGAGGATGCGCTAGCGTTGCAGGAAGTACTCAATGGCAAAGCCCATGCCTTCGTGACCAGCACCCCTACGCCGGCTTTTGAGGCTTTGAAACATCCTGACAAATTATTTCTGCCGATGGCAGAGCCGTTCGTGCAAGGCGCGGAAGGTTTCGCATTGCGCAAGGGCGATCCTGACGCGCTCAACTTCTTCAATAACTGGATTATACTGCGTCAGCAGGATGGCTGGCTAAAGGAGCGGCATGACTACTGGTTCAAGAGCCGCGACTGGGCCGGGCAGGTTATGGAGTAGGGGTGGGCGTGAAACAGGAGCTTTTAAGATTATTGCGTAGCCAGTTGCGTAGCGAATTGAGCCGCGCCCAGCGTCGCCGCAACCGTTCGCCCTGGCTGCTGGGCGGGCTGGCGGTAGCCATCATAATCGTCAGCTACTTGATGTACGAACCCAAAGCGCCTCTCTCCGCGATTCCCAAAGGCGCCGAACTAACCTGTACGGTCAAGACCGTCTACGACGGCGACACGCTCACGGCTCGTTGTCCACCCGGCGAGGTTAAGGTGCGAATGTTCGGTATTGACGCCCCGGAAATGGGTCAAAAACCGTGGGGCGATGGCGCGAAGCAAGCATTGCGCGACATGCTGGCCGGCCATGATCCGGTGCGGTTGCGCGTCATGGACCAGGATCGCTATGGCCGGACCGTCGCTCAGGTGTTCGCTGGCGAGCGCGATGTGGGTTTGGAACTCGTTCGACAGGGACAAGCGGTCATGTATGAGCAATACAACGATTCATCGGTTTACCGGCAGGCGCAAAGTGAAGCCAAACGGGCGCGGCGCGGCATCTGGAAACAACCGGGTAGCCAACAGAACCCGGCTGCCTGGCGACGGTTGAATCCACGCTAGGGATCGACCAAAGACTGTGGCTCTGCTGTCACCTCCATCGTCTGCCGATCCCGCTATAGTTCGCGCCAGTCCCGAAGGATGGCGTTGCGAGGGTGCCTGGACCCTGGATGGCGTCATCGATCTCGACCAGCGCTTGTGTGACATGCAATGGCCATCCGGTCCCTTGCAACTGGATGGCTCGACGATCCTGGCGCTTGATACGGTCGGCGCATTGCAGTTACTTAACCTGATCGCGGGGTTGGAGCGACTCGGACATGATGTCCATCTAAGCGGTTTACGCGAAAGACATCAAGCTTTGCTGGACCTGGTTTGCGAGCGCCTCATAGCCGATAGCAGCGTCGCAGCGCCGGCAAAGCGCACCGGCATTCTGGAGCAACTGGGCCGACAAACCGCACATTATCTACGCAGGGGTTTTGCGTTTCTGGTCTTCGTCGGCGAAGCTGCAACCGCGCTGGGGCGATTGAGCCTGCAACCACGCCGGTTTCGCTGGCGGGCCTTATTCGCCAATATCGAAAACGCTGGCGTGCGCGCCCTGCCGATTATCGCGCTCCTCTCGTTTATGATCGGCATCGTGATCGCTTATCAGGGCGGTCAGCAATTGAAATTCTACGGCGCTAATATCTTCATTGTCGAATTGGTGTCGCTGACCATGTTGCGCGAACTGGCGCCGTTGATTACCGCAATTATTGTCGCTGGGCGCACCGGTTCATCCTATACCGCACAGATTGGCACCATGCAGGTCACGGAGGAAGTGGATGCGCTGCGCACCATTGGTATCCCGCCGATGGATTTACTGGTGCTGCCCAAATTGCTGGCGTTGACCGTCGCCTTGCCGTTGTTGACTGTGTTCGCCGATGCGTTGAGCGTCCTCGGCGGTATGGTTGTCGCCCAGATCATGCTGGATGTCAATTTTCAGGATTTTCTCGACCGGTTTCCCCAAGTAGTGACTCTGACCTCTTTTTTACTCGGAGTGGGTAAGGCCCCGGTATTTGCCGCGATCATCGCCCTGGTCGGCTGCTACCAGGGTTTCCAGGTGCGCGGCGGCGCCGATAGCGTCGGCCGCCAGACGACGGCCAGCGTCGTGCAATCGATCTTTATGGTGATTGCCGCCGATGCGCTGTTCTCGGTGCTGCTGGGGGGCGTCGGGCTATGAACATTGCGGAGGATGCAGCATCTTCGATCATTGAAGTGCGCGGGCTGCGCACTCAGTTTGGCGCCGAGGTTATTCATGAGGCGCTCGATTTCGCGGTCCGCCACGGTGAGATCGTGGCCTTGGTCGGCGGCAGCGGCTCCGGGAAAACTACTTTGTTGCGCGCTATTATCATGTTGCTGCAACCGACCGCCGGCTCCATCCGATTGTTGGGCGAGGAGGTGATCGGCATTAGCGATAGCGCGGCGTTCCGGTTGCGTCGACGGTTTGGAATGTTGTTTCAACAGGGTGCGTTGTTCAGTTCACTCACGGTAC
>JAGRHM010000375.1:0-5741 GCA_020445005.1 Candidatus Competibacteraceae bacterium
GCCTTGCGGGAAATGAACGAACGCATGCATACCGAGTCCACGCGCCTGGACGAGTTCGTTCGCAACCTGGGCCAGCACTTGCTGGATCCTGATCGCAAGGCTCATTGAGGCATGGCGAGCGGCGGCGCCCGCCACCTGGAGCCTGAAACCTGGAGCCCGCCCCCCCTTCAGTACCGATCATTCGCCATTCGCCACTGTTGCGCCAACTGACGAGCTTCCGCCAACTCGGTTTGGCTCAACCGACTCGCTACCGAGTCCAGGGGTTGAGCCGCGCCTACATAGCCGCTGGATACCGCCAGATCCAACCAGAGATGTGCTTTGATCCAGTCAGTTTTTACGCCGCGACCGTTGCTATACAGCATCCCCAATCCGTATTGAGCCAATGATAGATGATTATTAGCCGCCTTTTCGAACCAGGCGAATGCCTGCTGATCATCCTGGGGTACGCCGCGCCCCATCGCGTACAATACGCCCAGCAATAGCTGAGCCAAAGGCACATTCTGTTCAGCGGCTTTACGATACCAGGCGGCTGCCTGACTCTCGTTCTTTGGCAAGCCGCCCCGGCCATCCGCATACATCAATCCCAGATTCAACTGGGCAGCGGCGACCTCCTGTTCCGCCGCCTTGCGAAACCAGACCACCGCCTGCTTATCATCCGGCGGCGCTCCCCGGCCATTGGCGTAAAACACCCCCAGATTGAATTGCGATTCTGCATCGCCTTGTTCCGCGGCTTGCCGGAACCATCGCAAAGCCTGCCGTTCGTCCTGCGATACGCCAATGCCCTGCGTGTACATTTTGGCTAATTGCGCCTGACTGGCGGCATGCCCCTGCTCCGCCGCCTTGCGATACCACTCCGCCGCCAGTCGCTCATTTTGTCCATCCTGTCCCTTTTCAGCATAGTAAGCGCCTAATTGATATTGCGCTTCAACATGGTTCTGTTCCGCCGCTTTGCTCAGCCAGTCCAGACCGAGTCGTTCATTGCGCAACACGCCTTTTCCGGTCAAATAGCGTTCAGCCAGGCGTAGTTGGGCTTCGACATTGCCGCCCGCCGCCGCCTGCTCCATCAGTTGAATACCTTTGGTTTCATCCAGGATGACGCCGCGACCATTCAAATAACCCTCGGCCAGCTCCAGCTGCGCCAAAGGCAAATCCTGGTCAGCGGCGCGGCGAAACCAGAGCAGGGCCTGCCGTTCATCGCGGGGAACGCCGCGTCCTTCCGCATACATTCGCCCAAGGTAATATTGCGCCAGCGGAACATTGCGGTCCGCGGCCTTTTGGTACCAGCGTACGGCCTCGGCATCGTTACGGGCGACGCCCTGGCCTTCTGCATACAAACGCCCCACATTGATTTCAGCCACTTCCAGGCCCTGTTCCGCCGCGTTGCGCATCCACCGGAAAGCCTCGCCGGTATTGGCGGTCACCCCACGACCGCTCAGATAGCGCACCGCCAGATTATACTGGGCCTCGACGTGATTCTGCTCCGCCGCCTTGCGATACCAGCGCGCCGCCTCCTCATCGCTAACGGCTGCTACGCCGCGACCCGTAGCAAACATAGCGCCAAGATTGAATTGAGCGTCTGCATGGCCTTGCTGGGCGGCTTGCTCATACCAGCGCACCGCTTCTTTATCATTACGGGAAACGCCGCGCCCGCTGGCGTAGAAGTTTCCTATTTCAAACTGGGCGATGGCATGGCCCTGTTTAGCAGCTTTGAGATACCAGTTTGCTGCTTGACTGTCATCGCGCTTCATGCCCTTGCCGGTCGCGTACTGGGCAGCCAGCACGTATTGCGCCTCGGGATTGCCGCGATCAGCGGAGCGCACCAGCCAGAATGACGCTTCCTTCTCGCTGGGCGCAATAGTCGGATCGCTGGCGTATAATATTCCCAAGTGAAACTGGGCATCGGTATTGCCCTGCATGGCCGCTCGCCGCAACCATTCAGTAGCGGTGCGCTGATTGCGCGTGACGCCTTGCCCACGCAAATACATCAGGCCGATTATATTCTGGGCGCGAGGATCACCCTGCTTAGCCCAGACCATGTACTCCTGAAAGGCGGTCGCGTAATCACCGCGCTGGTAGGCGTCGGCAGCGGTATTCGTGGCTGCTCCAGGCGCCGCCGGTCGGGCGTCGCCATAATGCCAAACGCCTTTCTCATCCTGCCATTTGTTGACCCCTGAGTCCTGAGCAACCGCAGCCTGAACTAGGCCGCTCAGGATCGCTGCTGACCATAACAATAACGTTTTACGCATAACGCCTCCTAATAAATCCGAACAGGTTCCCTTGAAATTCTCGCTCTCAATCGCAATCTATGTTGAATTCCGATTTGTCATAACCGGCGTCTAAACTATAGTCCTATAAAACTTGTGTCATTATTGACTCGACCACAGCGAGGATCTTCCAATGGGCATTAATCTACAGAAAGGCCAGCGCATCAGTCTGGATAAAGAAGCCGGGCGCGGCCTGAGCCGAGTGGTCATGGGCCTGGGCTGGGGCATGAAACAGGTCCAGAGCAAGGGTTTCCTGGGCTTTGGCGGCGGCTCCCGCCAGGAGGCCGTCGACCTGGACGCCTCCTGCCTGTTGTTCGACGCTAGCGGCAATCTGGTGGATACCGTGTGGTTTCGACAACTGGAAAGCCGTTGTGGCTCCATTCGCCACAGCGGCGATGATCGTTCCGGCGGCGGCGAGGCTGGCGCAGATAATGAGCGGATCACCATCGACCTGAGCCGGGTTCCCGCATCCGTTCAAACATTGATTTTCACGGTCAACAGTTTTAGTGGGGAGGGCTTTGCTGGTATCCCCAACGCTTTTTGTCGACTGGTGGACGATACGAGCGGCAGCGAAGTCGCCCGCTTCGATTTATCGCTGGAGGGCGGCAACCATACCGGCCTGATTATGACCAAACTGTATCGGCACAACAATGAATGGAAGATGCAAGCGATTGGCGAACAAGCCGAAGGCCGCACCTTCCATGATCTATTGCCGGCGCTCCAGCCCTACCTGTGAGATTGGCCGGGGACAGGATCATGGAATTGCAGCCTGGTCAGAACTTCTCGATCACCAAGCATAGCCCGGCGCCTGCCGCGGTCACCATCGCCCTGAGCTGGGAACCGGCCAATACGCCGTTGACTCTGGATTCCAGCGCCTTTGCTCTGAATGCGCAAAGCAAGGTGCGCAGCGATGACGATTTCATCTTCTACAACCAGTTGACCTTGCCGGGTGGCGGCATCCAACGCGCCGAAGATGGGCGGACCTTCACTGTGACCTTTGCCAAGCTCCCGGCGGGAATTGAACGGATGGTCATTGCCCTGACCATCGACCAGGGCCAACAGCGCGGGCAATCGTTTGGCCAACTCACTCAGGTGCGCGCCGAGATTCGTGACGCGGGCAATCAGGCGACGCTGGCGGCATTCCCGCTGACGACCCGGGCGATGCCGGAAACCGCGCTGATTGTTGGCGAATTCTACTTGCGCAACGGCGAATGGAAATTCCGCGCCGTCGGCCAAGGTTTCGTTGGCGGGCTGGGGCCGCTAGCCAAGCAGTACGGCGTGGATGTCGCCGACGATGCCGAAGCCGCTCCAGCCCCGCCCGCGCCGCCTGCGCCCGCGCCGCGTCCCGCCGCCTCTTCTTCCGCGCCGTCCGCCGCTCCCGTCAAGCCCATTCGTCTGGAAAAGATCACGCTGGAGAAGAAGGGCAGCAGCATTTCTCTGGAAAAGAAAAGCCACGGTTTTGATGACCTGGTGATTAATCTGAACTGGAATCAGGGCGGCGGTAAGGGCTTCTTTGGCCGCTTGACGGGCGGCGGCAAGACCGATCTCGATCTGGGTTGCCTGTTCAAGCTACGCGATGGCCGGGCTGGCGCGGTGCAGGCGTTGGGCAACAGTTTTGGCAGCCTGCAGAACCCGCCTTATATTCAGCTCATGGGCGATGACCGTAGCGGCCAAAGCGCGCAGGGCGAATTCCTGCACATCAACGGCCGTCAGTGGGACCAACTGGATCGGGTTGTGGTCTTCGCCCTGATCTACGAAGGCGCTCCCAACTGGGCCGAAACCGATGCGGTCGTTACGATTCAGACTCCGAACCAGCCGACGCTGGAAATCCGTCTCGACAGCCATCGCAACGACCAGCGGATGTGTGCGCTGGTCATGCTCGAGAACGAAAGAGGTAACATCAAGGTCACCAAGCTCGTCGAATATTTCCTGGATCACCGCTTCCTGGACCAGGCTTACGGTTTTGGTCTGCGCTGGGTCGCGGGATCCAAGGATTGAATTCAATTCACGTTTTCTCGAACTTCCTACACCTGGAGAAATAAACATGGCTCTTGAATGGTTGAAACAGCGATCCAGCGAGCTGGTCGCCAATATGAAAACCGAGGTCGCCAAGTTCAGGAACAAGACTTTTCTGGAGGCAACGGTCGCCGGTTGCGTCATCGTCGCCCACGCGGATGGCGTGGTAAAACCGGAAGAAAAGCAGAAAATGATCGGATTTCTGCGCACTCATGAAGCCTTATCGGTTTTCGACGTGAGCGAAGCGGTTACGATCTTCGAAAAGTACGCCAAGAATTTCGAGTTTGATTACCAGATTGGCCAGGCCAACGCCTTGCAAGCGGTCGCCAAGCTTAAGGGTAAGGATGCAGAGGCCCGCTTGATGGTGCGGGTCTGCTGCGCAGTCGGCGCTTCCGACGGTAATTTTGACAGCAATGAGCAAGCGGCCGTGCGCACGATCTGCACCGAGCTGGGGCTGAATCCCAAGGATTTCGACTTGACCTGAACACGCCCCGGGATCGCGTTCAGGAACCTTCCATCCCGGATGCTGCACCCGCAGCAACGAAGCAACCCGTAACGAAGAAGAGGACAAATTCCATGGCTATTTCCCTCAATAAAGGCGGCCGACTCTCGCTGAACAAGGAAGCTCCAGGTCTTAGCAAAGTACTGGTCGGGCTGGGTTGGGACGCTCGCGCCACAGATGGGGCTGATTTTGACCTGGATGCCTCGGCGTTCATGCTGGGCGCTGACGGCAAGGTGCGCTCGGACGCTGATTTCATCTTCTACAACCAGTTGAAATCGTCCTGTGGCTCGGTTGAACATACCGGCGATAATCTGACTGGCGCGGGTGAGGGCGACGATGAAGTCATCAAGGTTGATCTGAATAAAGTCCCTGCCGATGTGCAAAAAATCGCCTTCACTGTCACGATTCACGAAGCCGACCAGCGCAAGCAGAACTTTGGGCAAGTCGGCAACGCCTACATCCGGGTAGTCAACGCCGACGGCAATAGCGAAATCACCCGTTATGATCTGGCGGAAGACGCCTCGACCGAAACGGCGATGATCTTCGGCGAGCTGTACCGGCACAGCGGCGAGTGGCGCTTTACGGCGGTCGGCCAAGGCTACGCCGGCGGCTTAAAAGCCATGTGCCACCAGTATGGAATCAATATTTAAGCGAGCATACTTTAAACAGCAGGAGATTGATTTATGGCCATATCTTTGCAAAAAGGTCAGAATGTTTCGCTGAGCAAGCAGGCGCCAGGTCTAAAAAAAGTGCGCTTTGGTCTGGGCTGGGAAATGCGCAAGACCGATGGCAGCGCTTTTGACCTGGATGCATCCGCCTTCGTGCTGAACAGCAATGGCAAGGTGCTGAGCGATCAGCATTTCGTGTTTTACAACAATGCCCAGGACCCTTCGGGCGCGGTGATGCATCGCGGCGATAACCGCACTGGCGAGGGTGAAGGCGACGATGAGGTCATCGAT
>JAGRHM010000375.1:5818-10159 GCA_020445005.1 Candidatus Competibacteraceae bacterium
GAGGCGCGCAAGCAGAACTTTGGCCAGGTCAGCAACGCCTACATTCGCGCGCTGAATGCCGACGGCGACCAGGAAATCGCCCGTTATGATCTTTCTGAGGACGCTTCCACGGAAACGGCGATGATCTTTGGCGAACTCTATCGCAACAACGATGAGTGGAAGTTCAAAGCCATTGGCCAGGGCTATGCCGGTGGATTGGCGGCGGTGGCCAGGGATTTTGGCGTCAATCTTGGCTAAGCAGCCGTATTAAACCTGACCTCGCCTGCTACTTAGCGGGTTGTATAACCCCTCCTCGCCCGCTTGCGGGAGAGGGGTTGGGGGAGAGGGCGTTTTTAGCCTTCATAAACGGGACGATGAGGACAATTCGGGCGGGCGCAGTGGCCGTAAAGAATCAGGCGATGTTCAGCCAGTTCAAAACCGAATTGTTGGGCGATAGCCTGCTGTCGTTGTTCGATTTCCTGGTCGTAAAATTCCTCAATCCGTCCGCATTCCAGGCATAGAATATGGTCGTGATGCGCTCCCTGATCGAGTTCGAACACTGACTGGCCACCTTCGAAGTGATGACGTTTGACCAGGCCCGCCGCTTCAAACTGGGTCAACACTCGATACACGGTTGCCAACCCAATTTCCTCGCCGGAATCAGCCAGTGATTGATGGATGGCATCCACGGTTAGGTGCGTTTTGCCTGGATGTTGCAACATGTTGAGGATTTTAATACGCGGCAGCGTGACCTTCAGGCCCGCCTGTTTGAGTTCTTTGGACCCCACGCGGAATTCTCCCGGGATTTCGCTTACCCACCCGTTGCCGTTGTACGTTATGATGTGATTCTCGTTCATCAGCAACCCGGACCCTGCTCTCCATGTCTCATCTTTCCCTGCGCGCTATAAGCATCCTGCTGCTGGCGCTGATGGCTGGTTGTGAATCGTTTGTTCCCAGCTTTTACACTGTCCCGGTCCGTCAGGGCAATTACATTGACCCGGCGCTCGTCTCCGAGTTGCGCCCCGGCATGACCCGGCAACAGGTTCAGCGCATCATGGGGACGCCTTTGGTCGCTGATCCTTTTCATCAGAATCGCTGGGACTACTACTATCAATACGGCAAGGGCAATAAAATTGCCGAGCAACGGCGCGTTACCTTGTTTTTCAGTGGCGACACGCTGGATCGCGTTGATGCTGAAGTCGACAATTAACTACTTTCCGGCTCCAGATCGCCGCCGCCCCGGCGCATGC
The DNA here is from genome assembly GCA_020445005.1 of Candidatus Competibacteraceae bacterium. Classification (GTDB taxonomy): domain Bacteria; phylum Pseudomonadota; class Gammaproteobacteria; order Competibacterales; family Competibacteraceae; genus UBA2383. The sequence goes on from JAGRHM010000375.1 coordinate 7,048, forward strand.
GTTTGCCTTCGGCGGCGCGCTTTTTGCGCACTTCCTTGGGATCGGCCAGCAGAGGACGGTAGATTTCGATCCGGTCGCCGGCGCGGGCAATGGCTGATAGTTTGCTGAGCTTGCCGAAGACGCCGACCTTGGCGGTCTGGAGTTGAATGTCCGGAAACTGTTCCTGAATCCGCGCCTGCACGATCGCCTGTTCCAGAGTTGCGCCTTCCGGCAAATCGACCGGGATGATCACTTGCCGTTCGGGCTGGGCATAAGCGACCTCGACCCGGATCGTCGCGGGACTGGAAGGGTTATCTTTTGCCATACAAGTCAACTGCGCGTTTGCAGAAAGCATCCACCAGCGAGTTGGCGATTTGCTTGAACACCGGTTCAACGGCCTTGCGCAACAAGGGGTTGGAAAACTCGAATTCCATATCCAGCGATACCTTGCAGGCGTCGGCGCGCAAGGGTTCGAAGCGCCAGTAGCCTTCCAGGCGCTGGAAAGGCCCCTCCAGCAGGCGAATGTCGATCATTTTATGCTTTTGCATCCGGTTGCTGGTGGTGAAGGTTTTATGGACGCCGCCCTTGGCCATTTCAATGGTCGCCCGCAGTTCATCCTCGCCGCACGGGGCAATGTGGGCGGAGCGGCACCACGGCAGGAACTGGGGATAACTTTCGATGTCATTGACCAGGTTATACATTTCCGCCGCTGAATACATCACCAGCGCGCTTTTTTTGACCGTCGCCACGATCCGATCTCCATTATGGCGTGATATTCTGTTGGACTGTCACCATGCAAGTTTGGTTGAATCTACCCCTATCCTCAGGCACAGCGTGTCCATGCTGCAAGCATGAACGCATCCATAGCGCGCTTGGAATTGCTTGGCGAGGGGATAGCGGCGCATATTGCAACTATTCGGGAAATCGCTGATGAGCAAAATTAATGAGTCGATTCTTGTAGAAAAAGAAATTGCGACTTTCACGAGAGTATTGGAAGAAGGTGGTGTGCAAAGTTCAATACCTGCAATATTCACTTATTGGGCGAGCAAATTTTTAAGCCCTCGTCTTCGGGAGGTTTTCCTGGAAGCTGATATTTCCCTTATATTTGCAAAAGAAATACATGATTGCTATATCAATTGGTCGAAATTGCATTGTTCTGTCAAAGGGGGGTTTCGGATACTTTCCCTGGGTTCAGGTGATTGTACAACCGAGATAGCTGTTTGCAAACATCTTTTGGAATTTGGCATGCAATTTGAGTTTGTGTGTACCGATTTAAATCCGGAAGTAATGGAATTTGCCTCGAAATGCGCTCATCAGGAAAATTTGGGTAATACGATAACGTTTCATGTGCTGAATCTCAATAAGGATTTTCTTGATGCAGAATATCATTGTGTTATAGCGAATCATTCCCTGCATCATTTTGTTGAACTTGAAAAAATTTTTGATAATGTTAAAAGGAATCTTGATAATCACGGGTATTTTATCATATCAGACATGATTGGATGCAATGGACATGCACGCTGGCCTGAAGCGCTGGTGTTTGTTGAACAATTGTGGGAACTTGTGCCTCTATCCAAGAGAATACACACCCGATCCGGATGTATTCATGAAAAATACATTAATTATGATTGCACAATTAGCGATCCTTATGAAGGGATTCGCGCTCAGGATATACTTCAACTTCTTCTGGATCGCTTTTTCTTTGCCAAGTTTGTAGGTCATGGCAATATTATAGATGTCTTTATCGACAGGATATACGGCAATAATTTTTCACCTGATTGCGAAGAAGATCGCCGGTTTATCGACTATGTGGAGAAGCTGAATACGACACTCATTGACATGGGTATTGTTAAGCCCACGGCAATGTTTGCAACATTATGCAAGAATCACATGGAATGTAAATACAGTCGATGGCATCCTCAATTTTGTCTAAGACCGTCATACTTTTCGCCCGCTTTCACCGAACCCGTTGCTCACGAAACAAGCTTTAGCTTTCCAGCCCGATCGATGGCGAACGCAATGCGATTTCGGCGATTCCTTGGCAATTTGAGGAGTACGCTGTGGCGTCGCTTGGGCAAGGCCGATTGAATCGCCCCATCTCAGGCATCGCGCACCGGGCCGTGAGAGCAGACACTTTGTCAAGGTTCCAACATGAGCAAGAAAAAATCGGCGCCTAGCGCTCAGATCGCAGGCAACAAAAAAGCCTATCACGACTATTTCATCGAAGAGCATTTCGAGGCCGGGTTATCCCTGCAGGGCTGGGAGGTCAAAAGCATGCGGGCCGGTCGCGCCCATCTCAAGGAAAGCTATGTGCTGTTGCGCGATGGCGAGGCGTTTCTGTTCGGTTGCCATATTTCGCCGCTGACCTCGGCTTCGACCCACGTCGACGCGGACCCGACCCGCACCCGCAGATTGCTACTGCACCGGGAGGAAATCAGTAGGCTGATCGGTTCGGTGGAGCGTAAGGGCTATACGCTGATCCCACTGGCTTTGTATTGGAAGAACAATCGGGCCAAGCTGGACATCGGTCTGGCGAAAGGCAAGAAAGACTATGACAAGCGGGCGACTGAAAAAGATCGTGACTGGGAGCGTGATAAACAGCGGCTGATGCGGGAACGATAAACCCGGTTTTCTCGCGGACGCAGGCGTCATCCCCACGAAACCGATACCGGCGAATGAAAAACAAATTTCGTGTTGTTGTTCTCGTGTTGCTGATTCTCAGTGCAGGAGCGGCCTATTGGCGGCATCACCAGGAACTTCCCGCGAATGGCGCGCTGACGCTCTATGGCAATGTCGACATTCGCGAAGTCGAACTGGCTTTTCGTCAACCGGGCCGTCTGTTGCGGATGGCGGTCGACGAAGGCGCAACCGTCAAGGCGGGCGATGTCGTCGCGGAACTGGACGCACAGCCGTATCGAGATGCGCTGGCCGCAGCGGAGGCTGAGGTCCAGCGCGCTCAGGCGGAGCTCGATAAACTCCAACACGGCAATCGTCCCCAGGAAATCAAACGCGCTGAGGAGTCCGTCCGTCAGGCGGAAGCGGTCTTCCGCAAGGTGGACAGCGAGTTTCGCCGGCAAAGCGAACTCGCCAGCACCGGGGCCGCCAGTCAACAAATTCTTGACGCCGCGCGCGC
>JAGRHM010000376.1 GCA_020445005.1 Candidatus Competibacteraceae bacterium
CGTAAATCAGCGACGGTTAATTCACAGCCACGGGCTTCCTGGGGTATTTCCATACTCAGATGCAGATAGCGTCCGCCGCGCTCGCAAACTTGCGCCGCCAAGTGGATCGGCAGCGTCCCGATCACCGTATCGCCCGCCTGGATAATTTGCGGATCGAGATGGGCTGCCTGTATATCAACGATGAGTCCTTCCGTAGCGGCCCAATCCACTGCGCCAGGGTGGCGCGTTACAAAGTAGGTGGTCATGGGCTTTACTGCGGGCCGAGCAATTGCATGAAAAGACTTTTCAGGGTATTGCGTAAATTGGTAGGGCTGCTAATCGCCCATTCCGCATCCCGGTTGAAAGGACGCACTCCGTGGGCGAATGCATTGCGCATCCGCCCCAAGGTTTTGAAGCCCTCCCGTGTATCCCTTAGCTCGTTACGCAACGCATCGCGGCAGTCGAAATCACCAGCATCCTGACCGCGTTCAATGATCTCCTGGGAAATCACCGCTTCCAAACCGTAGATGGCGGCGCGCACATAATCACCACGCTCCAGGTACTCCCAAGCCAGGGTTTTCTCCCAATCAGGCCGACTGGGAAAACGAAACCAGCGGATACGCTGTTCTAACTGATCACGAAAAAGGAAGGTCGCCGGATCATGGTCTGGATAGCGATCATCGCGATTGATCCAGGCGGTAAGCGCTTCACGCGCCTTGACGGGGTTGCTGGTGCGCTCGAAGAAAGCGGCTTTTGCCAATTGCGCGCCGGCGGGTCCAAGTAATTCGGAAAATGCGCCATAGTCGCCATCCTTGTCGTAAGTATTCAGCGCATTTAACCAACGGGCGATGCGGAGCAAACCAGCGAGGTTATAGACCGGCGCCTCGCCGGAATCATGATCGTAAGCACCGTAATAGATACCTTCAACGGTCGCGTTACGCACGGCTTGCAAATGCATGGCGCTGAGCAGGGCCAACATGGGCAAATGCCGAAAACCGTGAGTCACATCGAGACTGACCTGATCGCCAGCGTTCACTTCCGCCGCCATCAGACGTAACAACTCCAGTTGCTCCGCTTCATTGCGGCAATAGGGAATCAAGACCAGGCGCACCTCGCAACCGAATTCCTTTTCCAGCAAGGGCATTAAGGGTTCCAATAATGCTTCCGTGACCGTTTTAGTCTCGGTTGCCTCCTGCAACGCCAGGCGTTCATCCTCCGCCACAACGCCAAAATTGATATCCCTTTCAAACAAGTGATCCCACATGCTGCCGGCCGTACCCAGAATCACCAGCCGATCCGGCGCCAGTCGCTGACGCAAGGTCCAGCCAATAAACGCCGTTGGTTCCGCCAATTGATCATCGAAGCTATAGCGGGTTGTCCGGTAACCGTTTTCACCCTTCGGGACCCGACCCAGGAAAGAAATCAGCGTATGCGCCATTCATATTCTCCGTAAGACGCCCGATCTTCAGTCGAGCCGGTTGTTGTAGCGATCGAGTCGAGTATGCAGGACATCAGAGCGATTCATCGCCGGTGACAAGCTTGTCATTCGCCATCGCGACAAAACAAATCTGTCCCGGTGGCAAGGTCAAGGCATAGCGCGATAAAGGGCGCTGCTTATCGCTGTGAATGAAATAAGCGTGTGCGCCGGATTTGCCCAGCGCCCGCACCAGTTTTCGATGCAGGTTCGTCAAACGGTTATCGAAGTAGCTGGGATCCATACCGTTACGTAGCGCTTGCGCTACACGCTCTATTTCCTGATCCAGATCGCCGCGCAACCCTTGGTATTCTTTGAGAAACTCAAGGGTATCCGCTGCACTGATTCGGCCACGGCAAACACCGGGTTGTCCCGCAAGGGATCGCCGCGCCAACCAGGCATAAAAAGCGAAATCCACGGGGGGCAATGTCAATGCCGTCTCGCCAAAGCGCACCTGACAGCGTGCCGGGTTTAATGTCAGATGAGGCGCGGCCAGATTACGTTGCGCCTGAGCCACCACCGCGCTGAAGCTGGCGCCGGGTTCCAGGAGATGCTCTTGCAAACCATCGCGCAACCGCACAAAGGGAATATCGGCCAGGGTGATTTCGGCGGCGTTGGCATCCAGCGGCCGTTGATCCGGCGGATTGGCAAAGATGACTTTTGGCGTGGGGCTGGGGTAGAAAAAGTTGGCGTTGGTCTCAAAGGGACTCGAAACCAGGACATGGGAAAGGCGATCCTGGGACCGCCCAAACAGCGACAGGGCATAGCCGAGATAAAAGCCCATGGTCTTGCGTCCCCCAGCGATCGAGGCATGGACGGCGCTCTCCGGATCGGCGGTGAGTTCCCTGACTTGGGCAGTGATGGCGTCGGCAATCGCTTCATTATCGCTCACGCCGCGAATGTCGTTGAGCAACCGGCCTTCAGCGTCGCGTAGGATATGCAGATGATGATGCGTAAAGTCGATGTCCGGTAGGCCATAATCTTTGCGTAACCGATAGAACCAGCCCGGATCCTCACTAAGCAGCGTCAACCGCGCCCGTTCGGCGCCTTCAGCCGTGGTTAGCACATGGATTTCAGTCGGGATAAAACGCGGCTCACTGATCATCGTGAGCGCATAGACGGTTTCGGTTACGATCTGCGGCGACAGGCCGGTGACACATAACAAAATACGGCGGGGATAATCTTGCGGGTTCATAGCAGCGGACTCCTGATAACACGAGGATCAACCACCACTGTACCCGCGCTAACCGGAGAAATCAGGGGCGACAAGCTTGCCGCCTCCCACACTTAATAATCGGTCGATCGGGTAGCTGTAAAAGTCGACATTGGCTCCTGGCAGTCACGCCATCGGATCATTGCTGGAAGCGTACGGCCTGCCTCGCCTGGGAAGTGTGGGTGAATTTAGCATTTTCGTTCTCGGGTTTTCTTTGAGTATGGCAGACGAGAACGGAAAAGAGAAGACAATAACTTCATGATTAATAAAGTGTAATCATGTTAGAGCGAGAACCGCCTTATTCCGGGGTTTCGTGTAGCCTAACTCTTCAACATGCTTTCCGGGAAAGCGGTGCAAAGGCGTAACAGAATTGATTGCAGATGAGACGGTGATCCAGGGAGATCAGGCGGCTTACAGGTTCAAGCTGGCTCGCAGTGGCGCCATCAGTTCCGGCCCGTCGTGGCCGGGCGCGTTGACGGCGGTGCTCACTGGCCAGACGCGCAACCGCGCCGGGTGACAAGGACGGAGCAGCGGTTTCAGGACGGCAGGATCGGTGAGCGCTGGATCCAGCCAGCGGGCTTCGTCCTCGGGAGCGAGAATCACCGGCATCCGGTCATGAATCGGGGCAATCAGAGCATTGGCCGCAGTGACCAGAATCGTGCAGGACTCCACCAACTGCCCCTCCCGTTCCCAGTGTTCCCATAAACCGGCAAAGGTCAGGAGCTGGCCATCGGTCGGGGCAATACAGTACGGCTGTTTGCGCGAACCCTCTTTACGCCATTCATAGAACCCATCGGCGGGGATCAGACAGCGCCGTTGCCGAAACGCCTGGCGATAGGTCGGCTTCTCGGCCACGGTCTCGGCGCGGGCATTGATGGTGCTGTACGCCGTGCGCGGTTCCGGCGACCAGGCTGGCACCAAGCCCCAGCGCAAGGCCACGGCTTCCCGCTGCCCCGATTCGGCCATACGGATGGCCAGGATGGACTGGCTTGGCGCGAGATTATAGCGCGGCGTCCGGGCCGGGATCGCCGGCAGATGGAACCGTTCGGCCAGCCGGTCGCTGGACGAGGATTGGATAAACCGGCCACACATGCAGGACACGCCATTTTTGACGGAGATTGGAAGAAGTTGACGAAGTGTAGCAAAGGCTTAGTGGCGCTGCATCCAAACCTGTCCTGACGACGTAAATACTCCTGAGACCGCCGCAAACGCGGCCACTGAACCCCAACGCTGACTTTCAGGAGTACTGACCATGAAAACCGTACTGACCACCGCCGCTTTCGCGCTGACCCTCGGCCTGTCCAGCTTGGCTCACGCCGGTTTCAACGATCAAGGCCCAACGCTGAACAACCGCTCGGCTGCCACGTCCCAGCGCCAGGATTTGAGCCATCTGCCCACGGTGACTGGTTTTAACCAGCAGAGTCATCATGCCGCCGGGTCAGTGAACGCGGTTTCTCATGCAAGCCCGTCGCTGGCGCAGGGCGCGAATTGCGACCTAAATCGGACCGCCGGTTTCCAGAACAGTCAATCCGTCGCGAGTTGCTGAACGCATTGATCTCCCCGTAGGGGCGCTAGACTTCACCCATAGCGCCCCTAATCGCTCCTCTAATCCCCGAACAATCCCGTCAGATGTTCCCTTCCTTTTTCCTGTTCTTTCCCGGAATCACTGCGCAACACCCGCCGCTGTTTTAATTTGAAACACGAATTCATCCCGCCTTTTCAAATTGGAACATACTCACCGGCCTAGCGCCCGCTATCACCTGATAAGCGGAGCGCTGCGCGCTCCGCTTATCAGGGCGCGAGCCGAGCTTCGCTCGACGCGAGTTGCAGGCGTCGCGCTGCGCGCTCCGCCTATCAACTCGCTGG
>JAGRHM010000377.1 GCA_020445005.1 Candidatus Competibacteraceae bacterium
GCTGCGCTTTTGCCCGACCTACAGTTTAGATTCCACAAGAAGCCTCGAAGAGCCGATAAAATTACCGATTTATTCGCCATCTTGATCAGGATTACGCCATGACCATCGCTCAAAGCGCGCTGCTGACCGATTTGTATCAACTCACCATGCTCCAGACCTACCACGCTGAGCGCATGCAGGAAACGGCGGTTTTCGATCTGTTCGTTCGCCGGTTGCCGGACCGTCGCAGCTTCCTACTGGCTGTCGGGTTGGAACAGGCGCTGGATTACCTGGAGAACCTGCACTTCACGGCTGGAGAACTGGATTGGCTGGCCGGGTGCGGACGTTTTACTCCCCAGTTCGTGGCTTCTCTGGAAAATTTCCGCTTTACTGGCGAAGTGCATGCCCTGCCGGAAGGAACTGTATTTTTCCCGAATGAGCCGATCCTGCGCGTCACTGCGCCGCTGTCTCAAGCGCAACTGGTGGAAAGCCGGTTGATCAATCTTCTTCATTATCAGACGCTGATTGCCACCAAGGCGGCGCGCTGCGTACTGGCGGCGCCGGGTAAGTTGCTGGTGGACTTCGGGATGCGGCGCGCGCACGGCGCGGAAGCCGCATTATTGGCCGCTCGCGCGAGCTGGCTGGCTGGCTTTGCCGGCACGGCGACCGTGGTGGCTGGGATGCGCTTTGGCATTCCAATCTTCGGCACCATGGCCCATTCGCTGGTGGAGGCCCATGACCGGGAAGAAGACGCATTCATACATTTCGCCGCCGCTCAACCGGGCAATGTGGTGTTGCTGATCGACACTTACGATACTGAAGCCGCTGCTCGCAAGCTGCTGGAGCTGGCGCCACATTTCAGTGAGCGCAGCATTCAGATCAAGGGTGTGCGCATTGACAGCGGCGATCTGGCCGAGCACGCTCGGCGGGTGCGGCGCATTCTTGACGAAGGCGGTCTGAAAGAAGTGACCCTGTTTGGCAGCGGCGATCTGGACGAATATCGGCTGGCCGAATTGAGCGAGGCCGGCGCGCCCTATAATGGTTACGGGATTGGTACCCGGCTGGATGCGTCCACCGACGCGCCGACGCTGGATATGGTCTACAAGCTTCAGGAATATGCCGGCAAGCCCCGGCGCAAGCGTTCCGAAGGCAAGGCGACCTGGCCGGGTCGTAAACAAATCTACCGACGGACCGATGAGAACGGCATTTTGGCCGGTGACTGCCTGAGTTTGGAAAATGCCCCACAACCCGGCGAACCGCTGCTGCAACCCGTGATGCGCGAAGGCAAACGGCTAGGGCCGCCGGAACCGCCCGCCGACATTCGGGAGCGGGTGCAACGACAGCTTGCGGCGCTGCCGGCGGCGTTGCGCGCTAACCGAACCGACGCTTCTTATCCGGTGGAGATTGCTCCGGAATTGCGCGAATTGGCCGATCGGCTGGATCGAGAGACGTACTGAATTTGTTGAATGCTAAAATTTTTTCACAGGAATCAGCCATGTCTGAACCGATTATTTTTGACGATCCCACTGCGAACGCCACAAAATCTGCTCCCCAGGCGACCGGCGAGAAGTTGCGCGGCGCGGGAAAGGTCGCGCGTATTCCAATCAAAGTTGCGCCGACGGATCCGAAACAACGACTTCGTAAACCGGCCTGGATTCGCGCGCCATTCCCCGGTACGCCGGAAGTGCAGCGTTTGAAGCAAATCCTGCGTGACCATCGCCTGCACACGGTCTGCGAGGAGGCCAGTTGCCCAAATCTCGGTGAATGTTTTGGACACGGTACGGCGACATTCATGATCATGGGCGATATTTGCACCCGCCGCTGTCCATTCTGCGATGTGGGGCATGGCCGCCCTAACCCACTTGATGCTCAGGAACCGGAAAATCTGGCGCGCACCGTGGCGGCGATGCGTTTGAAGTATGTGGTCATTACTTCAGTAGATCGGGATGATCTGCGGGATGGCGGCGCGCAGCATTTTGCTGATTGTATTCGGGCGGTGCGCGCGGCGCGACCGGGGATTGTCATTGAGACATTGACCCCCGATTTTCGCGGGCGCATGGATGTGGCGCTGGACATTCTGGAACGGGAGCCGCCGGATGTGTTCAACCATAATCTGGAAACCGCGCCGCGTTTGTACCGGCAGGCCCGGCCCGGCGCGGATTACCGGTTCTCGCTGGAGTTGTTACAACGGTTCAAGGCGCGGCGTCCCGGTATTCCAACCAAGTCGGGATTGATGCTGGGGCTGGGAGAAACACTGGAGGAAATTCGCGAGGTCATGCACGATTTGCGCGCTCATGATGTGGAGATGCTGACGCTTGGTCAGTATCTGCAACCCAGTGTGCATCATTTGCCGGTCGCTCGTTATGTGACGCCCGAGGAGTTCGAGCAATTGCGGCTGGATGGCGAGGCGATGGGCTTTACTCATGTCGCGTCCGCACCGCTGGTGCGTTCCTCCTATCACGCCGATTTACAGGCTATGGGCGCCGGTGTAACGTAGAGCTGTTCATATCCGGACAAAAGCATGGATCCTGAAGTCTTAACCAGCCTGATCAATAATGCTGCTCTGTTGCTGGTGCTGGCGGTTCTCTACGATCTCGCTTTTTCTGATTCCGAATTCAACACTTTCTTGAAGCAGGCGCTGATCGGTCTATGTATTAGCCTGATTGCCGTGGCGCTGATGCTGAATCCGTGGGTTCTGGCGCCGGGGCTGATTTTTGACACGCGCTCGGTGTTGCTTAGCGTGGCCGGTCTATTCTTCGGGCTGATTCCCTCCACAATCGCCGCAGCCATTGCCAGCCTTTTCCGCGCTTATCAGGGTGGACCGGGCGCATGGACGGGCGTTGTCGTGATTATGGTTACCACAGGATTGGGTGTAGCCTGGAGTTATTGGCGACGTAAACCGCATCAATCGCCAAGCGGGTCCGAGTTTTATCTGTTCGGCATCGTGACGCATGTCGCCATGCTGCTCTGTATATTGACCTTGCCTTGGCCAGTTGCGGTCGATGTGCTGCGCAGGATCAGCCTGCCGGTACTGGCGGTATATCCCATTGCGACAGTGTTGCTGGGGAAACTCCTGTCCCATCATTTTGAGCGCCGAAGAATTGAGAACGCACTAAAGACAGAAATTGTCGAGCGCCGGCGGATTGAGGAGGCGCTGCGCGAGAGCGAGAATCGATTCCGCACGTTGTTTACCACGATGACGGAAGGCATGGCGTTGCATGAGGTGCTTTACGATGCCGACGGCCAGCCGGTGGATTATCGAATTCTGGAGGTCAATCCTGCGTTTGCACGCCAAACCGGTCTTGCTAGCCAAACGGTGGTGGGGCGCTGCGCCACCGAGGCTTATAGCGTCTCCTCCGCGCCCTATCTCGCTATATACGCTAAAGTCGTAGAGACTAGCCAACCGGTTACTTTTGAAAGCTACTTTGCACAGCTCAAAAGACATTTTCGTATTTCAGCATACGCTCTGCGCTCGGGTTGGTTCGTTACCGTCTTTGAAGACATCACCAAACGCAAGCAAACTGAAGAAGCTTTGCAGGAAAGCGAGGAGCGTTTCCGCCGGGCTATTCAGGATGCGCCGTTTCCCATTGCGATTCATACTGAAGATGGCGAATTCCTGATCATCAATCGAACCTGGTTCGAGATTACCGGTTATACCTCCGACGAAATTCCTACGATCGCTGACTGGACCGAGCGGGCTTACGGCGAGCGTCGACACCAGGTGCAGGAGGGCATTGATCGTCTCTATGCATTGGACCGTCCGGTCGCTGAAGGAGAGTTTGTCATCGCCTGCAAGGACGGTCGTCAGCGGGTCTGGGAGTTTAGTACATCACCACTGTCGCGCATGGCTGACGGTCGACGCACAGTTATCAGCATGGCGGTCGATATCACTGAACGCAAACAGGCCGAGGAAGAAGTACTGCGACTGAACCAGGAGTTGGAAGAACGGGTGCGCGAACGCACCATCCAGCTGGAAGCCGCCAACAAGGAGTTGGAAACCTTCGCCTATTCTGTCTCTCATGATCTCAAGGCGCCGCTGCGCGGTATTGACGGGTACAGCCGTTTCCTGCTGGATGATTACGCCAGTCAACTGGATGAAGACGGACAACTGTTTATTCACAACATCCAGCAGGGCGCTGAGCAGATGAATACGCTGATCGATGACCTGCTGGCTTATTCACGGGTGGAGCGGCGGCCCTTGCACAGCGATGTCCTGGATATCGCCCGCTCGGTGGAGCGCATCGTTGCCGAACGCGCCGAAGAGATTGCGGCGCGCGGCGCGACGGTGCGGATCGACCTGCCCCCGTTGACAGCGCACGCTGACCTGGAAGGCTTGGCGCAGGTACTGCGCAATCTGCTGGACAATGCGCTCAAGTTTGGTCATGCTGGCCTCCCCCTGCAGATTGAGATCGGCGGCCAGGCCGGTGAAACAGCCATTCAGCTTTGGGTGAAAGATAACGGTATTGGCTTTGATCCGAAGTTTAATGACCGGATTTTCGAGATTTTCCAGCGCTTGCAACGCGTCGAGGATTATCCGGGCACGGGTGTCGGTCTGGCGATTGCCCGCAAGGCGATACAACGCATGGGTGGGCGAATCTGGGCTGAGAGCGCGCCGGGCCAAGGAGCCATGTTTTTTCTGGAGTTACCGAACCATGACTGCTGAAGCATCGGACTCTCTGCAACTTAAGGGTGGTAATAACGGCCGGCTGACTCGCTCCATCCTCCTGGTGGAAGACAATCCGGTTGATGTGGACTTGACTCTGCGCGCTTTCGCTCGGCGTCGATTGGGTAATCCGATCCAGGTGGCCCGGGACGGTGAGGAGGCGCTGACCTGGCTTCCGCGTTGGGAGGCGGGCGAACCGCTCCCGGTGGTGATTTTGCTGGATCTGAAGCTGCCCCGGGTGGATGGTCTGGAAGTATTGCGCCAATTGAAGGCGCATTCTATTTGCCGGAGTGTGCCTGTGGTGGTGCTAACGACTTCCGGCGAGGATCGTGACGTGCAAACCGCCTATCAATTGGGAGCGAATTCCTACATCATCAAGCCGGTGGATTTCCATCGATTCCTGGAAGTTGTTACGCAAATCGAGTTGTACTGGTGTTTGATGAACGAACCTTCACGCTGAAGGCGCACCCATGAAAATTCTGTATGTCGAAGATAGTCCGGTCGATGCCGATCTGGCGCGACGGCGGCTGGCGAGATTAGCGCCGGACTTTACCATCGATACAGCTACGACGCTACGGGAGGCGCTCGAACGCCTCAAAGAAACGCCGGATTATGAAATGGCGCTGATCGATCTGCGTCTGCCGGATGGCAATGGTCTCAATGTATTGGCGAATATCCGGGAACGCCAATTACCCATCGCGGTCGTGATTCTGACCGGTTCGGGTCATCAGGAATTGGCGATTATCGCCCTCAAATCCGGCGCCGACGATTATCTGGTCAAGCATGGCGATTACCTGGAGCGCCTGCCCCAGGCGTTGCGGGACGCCAGGACCCGCTATCTGGCTGAAGTGATGCGCAAATCCCGCCCGCTGCGGGTGTTGTATGCGGAACATAACCGCTTTGATGTCGATCTGACCCGGCGCTACCTGGCCCAGCATGTTCCGTATATCTACTTGACTGTAGTTGCCGACGCTGCCGAAGTGTTGGCCTGTTTACCCGTTGATCCGTCGATTTCCCCAGGTTATGAGGTTTTGCTGCTGGATTACCATCTGCAGGGGCTTAACGCCCTGGAACTGACCAAAATTCTGCGGCAGGAACGCCATCTCAACCTGCCAATCGTGCTGATCACCAGCGAAGGCAGCGAAGAGGTGGTCGGTCAAGCCCTGCGTCTGGGCGTCTCCGATTATTTGATCAAGCGCCAGAGCTACTTGTATGAGTTACCAGCCGTGCTGGAGAAGGTCTATCACCAGGCGATGATGACTCAGGAACGCTTGGCCCTGCAGGCGGTGAAACAACAATATGAAGAACTGGCGGCGCGCATTCCGGTAGGTGCCTATCGGTTACGGATGATTCATGACGACGGCATGCGGTTTGATTATGTCAGTCCCCGCTGGTGTTTAATCAACAACCTGGACCCGCAGACGGTGTACAGCGATGTGAGCTTGGCGTTTACGCAAGTTTATCCCGAGGAACGGGCGAGGTTTGCGCGTCTGTATGAACAATTGCGGCTTAATCCTGAAGGTTTTGAGTGGGAGGGTCGGTTTCTCGTTCATAATGAAACTCGCTGGATGCGCATCGAGTCCACTCCGACGCGGCTGGAAAATGGCGATATTATCTGGGATGGCATTCAGACGGACATCACGGAGCGTCACCAGGCTAACGAAAAGTTGCGCTTGAGCGCCGCCGTCGTCGCCAGTACCCGCGATGGCGTGGTGATCACCGATCTCGAAGCGCGCATTCTAGTAGTCAATCCCGCCTATTGTGAGATTACCGGCTATAGCGAAGCCGAAGCGCTCGGTCAAACCCCGCGCATTCTCCAGTCAGGTCGTCATGACCGCGCCTTTTACCAGGCGATGTGGGCTAGTTTGCAGGAGACAGGCCACTGGCGCGGCGAGTTATGGAACCGGCGCAAGAATGGCGAATTGTATCCGCAGTGGCTGACGGTCAGCGTGGTTCGCAATCCCCAGGGCGAGGCCACCCACTATGTCGGCGTTCTGACCGACATGAGTCAGATCCGGTACATTGAAGCGCGGCTGGAGCGGCTGGCTCATTATGATCCGCTGACCGACTTGCCTAACCGGCTGCTCGTGCAATCGCGGCTGGCGCATGCCCTGGAACAGGCGCAGCGGCATGGCCATCAGGTCAGCGTTTTGTTCATTGACCTGGATCAGTTTAAGACCATTAACGATAGCCTGGGCCATCCGGTCGGCGACCAGTTGTTGCAGGCCGTTGCTTGGCGATTGAGCGGGCGGTTTCGCCAGGAGGACACCCTGGCCCGGTTAGGGGGCGACGAGTTTCTGGTGGTGCTGGAATACCTGAAACGGCCGGAAGAAGCGGTTGCAGTGGCGCGGAGTATTCTCGGTCTTTTAGAACAGCCTTTTAAACTGAACGGTGATCAGGAGATCTACGTCAGCGCCAGCATTGGCATCAGCCTTTATCCGGATGACGGTTATTCAGCGGCTGAACTAATACAACACGCGGATACGGCGGTTTATCAGGCCAAGACTCAGGGGCGCAACACCTGCCGGTTTTATACCGAGACCCTGACCCGTGCTGCTCACGAGCGGCTTGACCTGGAAAGCCGGCTGCGACGGGCGCTGGAGCGTGGCGAGTTCCTGGTGCATTATCAACCGCTGATGTCGGCCCAGGAGCGGCAGATGGTGGGCGTCGAAGCGCTGGTGCGCTGGCAACCGCCTGATAAAGCGCTGATGTCGCCCATGCGCTTCATTCCGCTCGCTGAGGAGACCGGCTTGATTCTGCCGCTGGGCGAGTGGGTGCTGCGCACCGCCTGTACGCAAGCGAAAGCCTGGATGAACGCGGGGGGGCTGCCTCTGTTATTGGCGGTCAATCTCTCCGCCCGGCAGTTCCAGCAGCCCGACCTGATTGACCGTGTTCGCGCTGTATTACTGGATACCGGCTTGCCGTCGACCTGTCTGGAGCTGGAGATTACCGAGAGTACTTTGATGGAACAGGGCCAGCAGGCGGTGTCCACTCTGGCGGCGCTCAAGGAATTGGGAATACGATTAGCCATTGACGATTTCGGCACCGGTTATTCTTCGCTGGCTTATCTCAAGCGTTTTCCCATTGATAAGCTGAAAATCGACCAGAGTTTCGTGCGCGATATTCCGTATGACTCGAATGACATGGAAATCGCTGCTGCGATCATTGCTCTGGCTCGTAATCTTCATCTGGAAGTGCTAGCCGAGGGCGTGGAGACCGAGGAGCAACTGGCCTTTCTGTGTGAACGGGGTTGCAATACCTGTCAGGGCTATCTGTTCAGTCGACCTGTGCCTGCCGAGGAGCTGACGGCCTTGTTGAGGGGATAAGTCGGTCTTTCTTCCTTCCATCAGCGACTCGCTAAAGACCCCTTGCCTACTAAGAGACGATGTAACATTTTACGGCCATAACCGCCGCCAGGCCACCCATCCGCCCAGCGCCGCCAGGATCACCGCCAGATTGAACATCATTGCCGGTCCCAGCCCTTCCCACAGATAGCCCGCGGCAAGACTGCCGACCGCATTCCCCGCGCCAAAGCTCAAACTGCTGTACAGCGCCTGACCACGTCCCTGCAGCGCCCCAGGGAAGAATTGATGCACTAGATGAATCGATGCGGCGTGAAATACGCCGAAGGTGAAAGCGTGCAAGGTCTGCGCGAACAGCAATACCGGCAGATCAGCCGCGAAATGACCGATCAGCAACCAGCGCAGCGTGGCCATGGTCAGCGCCGCCAGCAGCAACCGGCGCGGTCCAAAGCGCGGTAGCAAGCGATGCATGAAGACAAACATGCCCACTTCCACCGCAACCCCCAATCCCCACATCAGTCCGATAAATTCGCGCGAATAGCCGAAGGTTTCCAGGTACAGCGAGAAAAAACCGTAATACGGTCCATGCGCGGCCTGATTCAGAAAACAGGCGATGAAAAAGGCGATGACCGCCGGGCGGCGCAGCACTTGACCAATCGGCGGCGCTGGCTGCGCATCGACGACCTTGGCGGATTCCGGTACAACCAGGCTGTTCAACCACAAGACGGCGAACAAACCAAGCAGCACGGCTGGCACGGTGGTCACGCCCCAGTCCTCGACCACCCAACCCATGCCGACCGCTGCGCCAATAAATCCCACGGAACCCCAAAGCCGCACTCGACTGTAGCGATGCACCTGTTCGTCGAGATGATTCAGCGTGACCACTTCGAACTGGGGCAGCGCTGCGTTCCAGAAGAAACTGAACAGGAGCGTCACCAGGGCCAGGCGACTGTAGGAACCGCCAGCGGCATAGATGCCGACAAAGCATAATACTGTCGCCAGACAGGCCCAGCGCACGATACGGATGCGTTGACCCGTATGATCGCTCAGCCAGCCCCACACATTAGGCGCGATCACTTTGGTGACTTGCGCGATGGCCAGCAGTTCGCCAATCCGCGCCGGTGGAAAACCCAGCGCCAGCAGATACAACCCCCAATAAGGCAGTAAAACGCCCAAGGTGGCGAAATAAAACAGATAAAAGCCGGACAGGCGCAGATAAAGCGTCGGCGTCAACACGACGATAGCGCCAAAAAGTTGTTCCTCCTGCCGCCAATCGTGGGCAAACCACTTACAATAAGTCCGGTAACCACCATAAACTCACTCTTCACGCACAAGGAGAAAAAGAATCTTATGTCGGAAAGCACTTTATCACGCCGCGATTTCCTGCGCCTGTCCGGGGCCACGGCGTTAACCACCACTCTGACCGGATGCGTGGGCTATCCGCCCATGGCGGAATCCAATCCCGACTTGGCGCCGCCGCCGCCGCAAGTATCGGATACATCCAGCGCGGGGGGATATAGTGGTTCTGAAAAGCCGGTGAATTCACCCCAGGAAGCCTTGCAGCGTCTCATGGAAGGCAACCAGCGCTTTGCCGCCAATCGCCTCATCAATCCTAACCGCACCCCTGAGCGCCGCGCCGCTGTGGCCCGTTCTCAGAAACCTTTCGCCACTATTCTCGGCTGCGTCGATTCCCGGGTGCCGCCGGAAATCCTCTTTGATGTTGGGTTAGGCGACCTGCTGGTGATTCGCAGCGCAGGCGAGGTATTGGATGAAGCGGTCACCGGCAGTATCGAGTTTGGCAGCTTTGAACTGCAAATTCCCTTGGTTGTTGTCCTCGGCCACGAACGCTGCGGCGCTGTTAAAGCCGCCATCGATGCGCTGGAACACGGCGGCGGTCATCAGGGTGGCAAGAAGAAAGGTGGGCACGGCGCCGAACCGGGTGATCTTGGTTACATCGTGCAAGGTTTGCGGCCCGCCATTGAGAAAGCCCGCTCCTGGGGTATGGGCGATATCGCGGAAAACGCCATGCGTGCCAATGTTTCGCTGACTGTGCAGCAATTAAAAAAATCCCCGGTGCTGTCCGCCGCCGAGGAAAGCGGTCGGCTCAAGATCGTCGGGGCGCGTTATGATCTGGATAGCGGCGCTGTTGAGATGCTCTTTGGCGTTTAAAGCAAGGAGGTTGAAGCAGAGGGCGGAATCACCGGTGTCGTCGAGCGGACATCCCGATTCTGCGCGCGATGGCGCAGCGCATGATCCATGAGCACCAGCGCCAGCATGGCCTCGGCGATCGGCGTTGCGCGGATGCCCACACAGGGATCATGTCGGCCCTCGGTGACTACTTCCACCGGTTCACCGTGGATGTTAATGGTTCGTCCCGGCAACCGGATGCTGGAGGTCGGCTTCAAGGCCAGGCTGGCGACGATGTCCTGACCGGTGGAAATCCCGCCCAGCGTTCCCCCGGCGTGATTGCTTAAAAAACCTTCGGGAGACAATTCATCGCGATGCTCCGTGCCCCGCTGCTCGACGCAAGCGAACCCGTCGCCGATTTCCACGCCTTTGACGGCGTTGATGCTCATCAGGGCGTGAGCAATATCCGCGTCCAGCCGGTCGAACGCTGGCTCTCCCCAACCAGGCGGCGCGCCGCTGGCGACAACGGTCACCCGCGCGCCGATCGAATCGCCGGACTTGCGCAGCTCGTCCATGAAAGCCTCGAGCACGGGCACGATGCCGGCGTTCGGCGCGGAGAAGAGG
>JAGRHM010000378.1 GCA_020445005.1 Candidatus Competibacteraceae bacterium
AATGGCCATTAAAAATGGTCCACTATCGGCCATTAATATTGACCCACCTGAGAGGGGTTATTGGGATCAAATCGATGACGGGTTCAGTTTGTGTTTGAGCCGATAGCTTTCGCCGCCGAGCATAAAAAGTGTGTTCGACACGGTAAGTACCTCTCTCTATTGAAGCGGAAGTGAACCCTTAGCGGGTAGGACGTAGAACCGCAAACTGGTCCCACGGCGAAGCCGGTAAATCGTATGCCCGTTTTGTTGTGCCCAGGCTAATACTTCGTCCGGTTGTTTGTTTTGGGTGTGGCATAAAAAGCGTACCGAGACCATTTGTTGATGTGGTGTTGCGCCGCCGGCAAGACGCTCGCCTACCTCCTCAGTCCAGCGAATCCACAGCACCGCTTGGCCACCATCGTGTTTGCCGCTGAGCACGCCCAGTTTATACCACTTCTGGATCGTACTCTGGCTGACGCCGAGTTGCGCGGCGGCCTCGGCGCTGGTGATGTAACCTGAAGCTGGCAAGCGTAGCTCGGCATTGGTCGTAAAACCCGAAGGGATCGCATTGGAGAGGCGAAAATCCATCACCCGGCGGGGCGTCCAGGGTTTACCTTTGACCGTTGAGATCGCCTCCTGATTGAGCTGTGTAGCGATCTCAGTGTCAGTATAGCCTTGTGCCAACTCGCGGATACGGTGATAAAGTGCGGGGGCGCTGAATAGGTACTTCGGCACATCCAATTCGCTGACCGCACCGCCATACCAACACAGGCGGGCACGAATAACCTTGCCGCGGCTTTGCAGAAACACTTGCTCGATCAGGCAGCGCAACAGTTCTTTTTTCTCTTGTTCGGAAAAACGCGCGCTGTACCAATGTTGTCGAAGCTGGGTGATCATCTGCTGCATTTGCTCATAGGTGCTGGCAATAGCTTGGTTGCTGGGACGCTGCGCCTGATAGTCGTGTTGGGCGCTTTTCAATTCCACCAGGCATTGGTTCCATTCCGTCTCCAGCGTCTGAGCCACAAGCCGATTGGCAGGGTCGACTTGTTCGTAGCGCCGGCGCGCCAGCTCCGCTTGGTAGTCCAGGCGCTGGAGTTTCTCACGCCAGCGCTGATCCAGCGCCTGGGCTTGTGCAGCCAGCTTCTCTTGATAGGACCAGGATAGTTCCACGGTATCGGCGTTGATGACGTTGAGACACAGCTCCTCGACCAGTGCATCGACCCGTTTGGCGCTGGCGCGGTTACACACCGCACTGGCATAACGACGATGCTCGGCATCACAAGTATAGTACGGCACGCTTTTGTTATAGCAGACTCGCATGCGCCGCCCGCAGTGCTGGCAATAGACCAGGCCTTGCAGCAAGCTCGGCCCGCGCCGGGGTGCGCCGGGATGGGGTAAATGACTACAATTATCGGCCAAGATACGCTGGTTGTCTTCAAACTCCGCCAGCGTAATATAACCCGGATGATGATTGGGTAAAAACACTTCCCAGTCTTCACGCTGGCGCCGGCCGATATGAACTTGCTGGGTCAGCGGGTCATGCTGACGCTGGCGCCGACCATGACAATAAATGCCTGCGTAACGTGGATTCGTCAATAGGGCATAGAGCACATCGTACGAAGGCGCTTGCCAGCGCAGCTCTCGGCCTAGTCCATGGCGTGCTATCTGGCGCGGTAGCTCTAACTGCGCTTGGGACAAATAATGCAGCACCGCGCGGATCGAGCGTAGCTGGCGAAACAGATCAAAGACATGGCTGATGGCATGGCGCACGCTTTGGTCAACGCTTAAACGCACCCGCTGTGTGGTGCGATCATAATCTAAACCCACCGGCAGGATGCCGATCAGTTCGCCGCGCCGCGCTTTGTTGAGCCGCCCGCGTTGCATACGGGCGTGGATCTGGTAGCGTTCTACCTCCGAGATCTGGCCCTTCAGCCCGAGCAATAGACGATCGTTGAAATCGCTGGGATCGTAAACGCCGTCCTCGTCGGCGATCAGTGTGTCGAAAGCCGCGGCCAACTCCAACAACTGATACCAATCCAAGCAATTGCGCGCCAGACGCGAGACCTCCAGGCCGACAATCAGGCCAACTTCGCGCAGCGCCAGCTTCGAGATCAACCGCTGATAGCCCGGACGATTACTGCTGCTGGCGCCGGAGAGACCCAGATCGTCATCGATGACGATACAGCGCGCTGCGGGCCAGCCCAACGCTTGGACGCGCTCACGCAGCTGATACTGGCGGTTTTGGCTTTCCTGGTTTTCTGCCACCTGACGCCGTGTCGATTGGCGGACATAGATGATCGCTTGGCGTTGCTGATGGCTGGGTTGAATTTTCGGATGCGTCATGACCAAGCCCTCCGAGATGTTCGAGCATCAGGAAAAACAGCCGCTCACTCAGCTGAGCTTTCTGTGTTGCCGGAAGACGCTGCCAGATTAGCGCCGCTGGAATGTGTTGTATCGCCTTCATGGCTTTCACTCAGCTGCCTGTGATGGGCTAACAGTAGCTGAACGAACCGGTCGAGGGCGATTAACGACAATGTGATTGCGCATTGAGAAGACGGCAAAGAGGCCGCTTCAGGAGGCGGCTCAGACGCGAGCCAGCGCTCTAATATCTGGTAGCAGAACTCGGGATGGTTGGGGTCTTGGACTTGACAGTGCGTGGTGGTATCGGTAGTGCGACGGCGTACCACGCGTACCGCCTGACCATACAACGGATGACCCGGCAAAGCCACATATAATCTTTCTAACGACGGCGTTTGTTGACCAATGCACTTTCTCTGTTGGTCGCAGTTTGATGAGAATGATGGATGAGCCGATCGACAATGGGGACGGCGACCTGATCGCCGTGAAAAAACTCGCCCCAGTTGGTAAAGTCCTTGTTGGTGGTGATCATGACGGAGCGGTACTCGTAGAGACTGTTGATCAGTTGGAAGAGGTTATAGACGCCTTGCTTGTTCATGGGTAGATAGCCGAGTTCATCGATGATAAGCAGATCGAATTTGAGCAGGCTGTTGATTTTCTTTTTCAGTTCGCCTTTCAGTTCGGCCAGTTCCAACATTTCGACCAGGCTCAGCGCGGTGTTGAACAAGACTTTGTAGCCCGCCTCAATAGCCTGCAGGCCAATGCCAATGGCTAAATGGGTTTTGCCGACGCCGGGCGGACCGATGAAGACTACGTTGGCGCGTTCGTCGAGGAAGCTAAAATCGAGCAGTTGCTGGACTTGGCGTTTGGTGATGGTGGTTTGGTGGCGATAATCGAATTCGGCTAAGCGTTTGGTCACCGGAAAGCTGGCTTTGCCGAGATTCAGATCGATGCGCTTGCGATTACGCCGCTGCTGTTCGTGCTC
>JAGRHM010000379.1:0-4687 GCA_020445005.1 Candidatus Competibacteraceae bacterium
CCTTGACGGCGTTGATCGACATGAGGTTGGCGGCGATGTCCTGGTCGAGCTTTGCATAGACCGGCGCGCCAAGTCCGGCGGGGACGCCCTCGGCGACAATCTCGACCACTGCCCCGATCGATGAGCCGGCCTTGCGGATGGCGTCCAGATAATCGGCGAAGACCGGCACGGAGGCCGGGTCGGGAGTGAAGAACGGGTTGTCGGCGGAATCGACGAAATCCCAGTCCCAGTTGGACCTGTCGATGGCCTTTTCGCCGATGGCGATCAGCGCGCCGCGCACCACGAGGCCGGGCACGACCCGCCGCGCCAGCGCCCCTGCGGCGACGCGCGCCGCCGTCTCGCGCGCCGACGACCGTCCGCCGCCGCGATAGTCGCGCCGGCCATACTTGTGATGGTAGGCATAGTCGGCGTGGCCTGGGCGAAAACGATCCATAATCTCGCTATAATCCTTCGACCGCTGGTCGACGTTTTCAATCAACAATCCGATGGGCGCGCCAGTCGTGCAGCCCTCGAAAACTCCGGACAGAATGCGCACCGCATCGGGTTCGCGCCGCTGAGTCGTATGTCGGCTCTGGCCAGGCCGCCGCCGATCGAGATCATGCTGCAAGTCGGCTTCGGACAATTCCAGACCGGGCGGGCAACCATCCACGATCGCACCAAGCGCCGGGCCGTGGCTTTCGCCAAAAGTGGTCACTGTGAACAGCTTGCCAAAGGTATTGCCAGACATGAACAGATGATCCTTGGTTGGGTGCGGAACAACGGCACGGGATTTGCTATCCAAAACTTTGCAGAAACTTCAGGTATCTTTCGTAGCGAATCCGTTGAATGATCGGAAATTCAGCTCCAGTTAGCCCTGTTATGACACGCCGGTCCAACGGCAGGCCATACGACCGGTTAAACTGAGCGCCGATTGTGGCCATCGGGTGCAGCTTCTCGGGATTCAAATATGCATATTCCAGGTTATCAAATTGAGCGGGAACTCGGACAGGGCGGCATGGCGATTGTCTATCTTGCCCTTCAGGAGTCGCTGCATCGCCACGTCGCGTTAAAAGTTATTAAACCGGTTTTGACCACTGACGAGGAATTTGCCCAGCGCTTCCTGCGCGAGGGGCGCATCATCGCGCAACTCAGCGATCCGCATATTGTCACCGTTTATGATATTGCCTCCTATGAGGGTAATTATTATCTGTCGATGGAGTATTTGCCGGGCGGCACCTTGCAACAGCGCATCCGCAAGGGGCTCGAGCTGGCCGAGGTCCTGAATATTGGGCGGGCGATCGCCGAAGCCTTGCACTATGCGCATCGGCGCGGCGTAATTCACCGGGATATTAAGCCACAGAATATCCTGTTCCGGGAAAATGGTCAGCCGGTGCTCAGCGATTTTGGCATCGCCAAGACCCTGGGCACAAGTTCGATCATGACCCGCACCGGGTTGTCGTTGGGCACTCCGCGTTATATGAGCCCGGAACAGATTCGCGGCCAGGCGGTTGACGCCCGCGCTGATATCTACAGCTTCGGCGTCCTGTTTTACGAGATGCTGACCGGTAATGTGCCTTACATGGCGGAAGACAGTTTTGCGCTGGCTATGATGCATGTGACGTCGCCCGTGCCTGAAGTGCCGCCGCATCTCAGTCGCTTCCAGCCCCTGTTGAACCGCTTGCTGGAGAAAGATCCCAATCAGCGTTTCCATAATGGTCAGGAAGTGGCGACTGCCATTGAGGCGGTTCAAGCGGGCGATTTTGATCTGCTGAGTGTTACCGGGCTTGTGCAACCTGTTGTGACGCTGTCCCTGCGGTCGCGTCGGGGCCTTGGCTGGAAAATTGGCGTACCGGCCGTTGTGTTGGCGGGCGCGGCGCTGGCGGGCGGTTATTGGTTTCTCTATCAGCCGGCTCTCCCGCCCACGCCGGCGCCGATTGCGGCCACGTCAGAACCGCCGGCCGAGCCTGTAGCAACCGATACCGAAGCGCAACGGCGCGAGCAAGCGGAGCGACGACTTGCC
Source organism: Candidatus Competibacteraceae bacterium (assembly GCA_020445005.1). Classification (GTDB taxonomy): domain Bacteria; phylum Pseudomonadota; class Gammaproteobacteria; order Competibacterales; family Competibacteraceae; genus UBA2383. Next base: position 2,000 of record JAGRHM010000379.1, read on the forward strand.
GAGGCCCGTGAAAAGGCTGAGCAATTGTTGATTCAGGCTCGCCAGAAGCAGCAGGCGGGCGCTCTGGAAGAGAGTCGCGCCCTGGTTGAGCAGGGCTTGTTGCAAGCGCCCGATCATTCGGAATTGCAGGCGCTGCGTAGCGAAATCAATCGTCAGATCGTTCAAGCTGACGAACAGGCCAGGGAACAACAGCGCCAGGCGCGTCTGCAAGCTGAGCAATTTCTGGAGCAAGCCCAGCGCGCCCGCCAGGAGGGGGCCTTGCAAGTCAGCCTGGTGCATATTGAGCAGGGTTTGCAAGCCATGCCCGAGCATCCGGATTTATTGAGCCTCAAGCAGGAAGTGCTGCGGGAACAGGCAGAACTGCAACGCCAGAAGGAAGCCGCTCGTCGCCAGGCCGAGGCTGAAGAACGGGACAAGGCCGCAACTGCGCAACGTCAGGAGCGGGCTGATGAGTTTCTGGCTCAGGCGCTGAATGAACAACGTCGGCGCGCCTATGAGACCAGCCTGTTGCGCATCGAGCAGGGTTTGCAGCAGGTTCCCGATCATCAACCGTTGTTGGCGTTGCGCCAGGAGGTTCGCAAGCAGTTGCGCGAAACCCAGGCCGCGCTGCCGACGCCTGCGGTCAAACCGCCTGTCGATGACAGCGCCAAGATTGCCGCGCTATTAAACGAATGCGCGGACCACCTGCGAGCGAATCGCCTGACCGTGGGTCGGGGGGGCAACGCGGCTGATTGCTACAATGAAGTGCTGAAACTGGATCGAGGCAACGCCACGGCTCTGGCGGGCATTGACCGCATCGCCGATCGCTATGCGGATTTGGTGGGTGCGGCGCTTAAGAATGGCGATACTTCGCGCGCTCGGAGTTACCTCGAGCGGATGGAGTCCATTGACCCGAGCTACAGCCAACTGCCACGACTACGTCAGCAGTTGACATTAGCCGAAATTCCCAAACCAGCGTCGCCTGCGCCGAGACCGGAACCCGAACTGAAATTACCCTCTGTGAAGCCGGAACCGCAAGCGCCGGTCGCGCCGCCGCCTATTAACCTGGTGTCGGTGCCGCAGGAGCAGGCATCGGCCCCGGCTCCCGAGACGCGGGTGGTCGCACAGGATCGCCATACCCGGGTGGCCAAGACCCAAACCAATGACGATGTCAGCTTGCAGGTGACCACTTCACCGCAAGGACTGCTCGATGAAGCGGGGCGGGCGGCCGTCAAGCAAGCGGTTCCTGCTGGTACGCCAGCCCAGTTGCGCATTCGGGCCGATGTCGACGATGCTGAAATCTGGATTAATAATCGCAATGTGGGCACGACGCCGATGCAGATTGAGATGCCGCCCGGCTCTTACCGGGTTCGGCTCAGTCGTGAAGGCCACACGGATTGGAATGGCCGGGTTGATCTTGCGCCGGGTGATGAGAGTTCGATCGCAGCCGTGCTGCCGCGCAGGCTAACGGTAGCGACAGCGACCCCGGCGGTTACTCCAGAACCTCCGCGTCCAGAAGCCAAACCTGAACCGCCCGCGCGCGAACCAGAGCCTCAGGTTGCCACGATCGGCCGGCAAGCGCCTAACTGCCTCAGCGGGAATTGCGAAAATGGTCGAGGGACTTACCGTTATCCTGATGGCAGTGAGTATTCAGGGGATTTCCGCAACGCCAAAATGCATGGTCGCGGGACTTATGTTTATGCCGGGCGGGGTGAGAAGTATGAGGGCGAATGGCGCAATGGGGTGATCAACGGTCAAGGAACCTACTACTATCGTAGCGGCAACCGCTATGATGGGCAATGGCGTAACGGTCGCAAAAATGGCCAGGGTGTTTATCTTTACGCCGGTCGCGGTGATCGCTATGAGGGGCAGTTTGCCAATGATCAGCCGAACGGTCAGGGAACGTATTATTACAGCAACGGCGATCGTTACGAGGGTGAATGGCGCAATGGCCGCAAGCATGGCCAAGGGGTGCTCTATGAGGGGGGGCGGAAGATTGTTGGCGAGTGGCGCAATGATCAGAAGGTTCAGGTTCGGGTAGAGCAGTAGGCTTTTAAAACCGGTTTATAAAGAATGGCGGCGAATGGAGAGAATGATTCTGGATTCGCCGCCAAGGGGTACAAGCCGGCCTTGGCGCGTTATGTGTTTAGTAAATACCGGTGTTCCTGAGTTACGATTCCTGAGAATAAATTTTTAGCGATGTGATAGAGGATAAGCCAGTCGGCGTGGCGTCTTGAGCCAATGGTGCAACGCAAAATCTGTGTTGTTTTCCTCCAGGCATCGAACCGAGTGAAGCAGTGTCCCCTTGATGGGGGCGTCCCCGCCGTAACCGCCGCAATAACTTCCACCACTGGCGCTGACACAGGAGGCCCCGCCACGATAGGGACAACTGTATTTATCGACAGGCATCAGTCCCTCATTGGCGTAGCGCTTGGCCTTCACGGGTCGAGCAATCTCATGTTTCATCAGGTCGGGTTCCTCGCTTTGGTGGTTGTGGTTTTTATTGCTAGTTTTGCTGAATGTGTTGGGTCAGCGCATTAATTTTTAAGAAAGAGCGGATTCCTGCTAACAAACAAGGTAATGTTAAAACCTGACATTTTGGAGTAAATAAGGACATTCGCGAACAGCATCAGGGTTTTCCCTAGCACTGGATTGGAACGCGGGTTGAATTTCCGGTCGCGAGACGATAGCTTTAAAAGAATTCCAAAT
>JAGRHM010000379.1:4733-5618 GCA_020445005.1 Candidatus Competibacteraceae bacterium
CACCCTCCCACTCAGACGCGCTTATCGACGATTCGCATGCGGCGGTCGATCCAGCCAGACGCTTATTCCTGACGGGCCTCGGCGGTTTGCTGGTCACCGCCCTTGGAGTGACGCCGTCATCCAGCGAAGCGGCCCGACCCTATCGTCATCCTCCCAATAACGCCTTGTTAAGGGACTTCCGAGCGCCGTATCGCACAAATCGGGCAACCTCCCTTACAGTCGAGGTCGAGATTGAGCGGTATATCAAAAGCCTGCGCCAGATGGGCCGAATCAGACCCAATGAAAGCACAGCCTGGCTGATTTATGATTTCACGACGCGCCGCTACTTAGTCACGATTAACGCCACCCGTTCCCATCAAAGCGCCAGCATGGTCAAGCCGTTCGTGGCGTTGGCGTTTTTTCACAAGGTGCGTGAAGGCAAGCTGCAATACACGGCTTTCCATCGCGCCCGGATGGAGGCGATGATCCAGCGCAGCGACAACAGCGCGACCAACTACTTCATTGACTTGATCAATCGGACCAGTCGCCGCTCGGGACCCGCCGAGGCGGAGCGCACGCTCAAGCGTTATCATCCGGATATCTTCCGCCATACCCGGATTGTGGAGCGCATCCCGGGCGGCGGACGTACTTACCGCAATAAAGCTTCCGCCCTGGACTACCATCGTTTCCTGTATGCGCTATGGTACAACCGCTTGCCTTATTCGGCGGAACTGAAACGGTTGATGAATCTGCCGAATCGCGATCGCGTTTACTCCGGCGCGTATGGCGTAGCGCGGCAAACCTGGGTGATCGACAAAACCGGCACTACGGCTCGGTTATGCGGCGACATGGGTATTCTGATCGCGCAGGGTCGCGATGGCCGCCGCTATCCCTATACCTTCGTGG
>JAGRHM010000380.1 GCA_020445005.1 Candidatus Competibacteraceae bacterium
ATCAACTCGGACTGGCAATTCCGCTGCGCTCCATACCTGCCGGTGGGCTTTAACGTTAACGATGGCCCAAGCCGCGTAGTTGAAGGACATGAGTGCGTTCTTTGGCGCTAAGTAGGGACGACTTTCCAGTGAGCGTCAGCGCGTTCGGCCAGGCCAGTACCTCTGGCAAATTGGCCGCGCGGGTAGTAAAACTAGCCGATGTAATAGGCTTGTCTACCAGCGTTCATGAAGTCCTTGATGCGCTCAGCTTTAGCCTCTGCCTCGATATAGAGTACCAACCTATCATCCCAGCGACTATAGAAAATAAGGAAGCGCTGTAATGCATCGCACACGGCCTGCAGTCGAAGGTTGTCACCCACGAGCAGCACTGGCAAGGCGGCGACCAGTTGCGACCAAGCAGCTTCTAGGAGAGGAAGCCGGAAAACTCATCGTAACCGGTCTCCACGGCAAGGGCGTAGGTTTGTCAGCTAGGCGTGCGTCGGAGAAAGCGAGCCGCCAACGGTAGCAACAGCCAAGTGCCAGCGATGTCGCCCTCCATCAACAAGGCGCGATTGCGTAGGCCATCCAGCACATTATTCGTTATGATAGAATTGTAAAATCGTAAATTACGAATTTTGGAATTTGCTATGGATAGCCTTCATCCACCTTGTCTTAAGAGATCACCTCATGGCTCTTGTCAAAGTCCGGCGAGCCGCACAAATTACCCTGCCTCGTGAAATTAGAGATGCCGCTCATCTGGAAGAAGGCGACTATCTCGAAGCACAGCTCACGAAGGACGGCATCTTGCTGCGTCCGGTCAGTATCGGCAGTCGCGAACCTTCACCTGAACAGGAAGCAGAAATCTTGGCGGTCGTCGATCAGGAACGGAAAGCCTATGCCGCTGAACGTCATCGCTGATACCTCGATTCTCGTCAGTGCCTTTCTGTTTCCTGAAAGCGTGCCCGGACAAGTGATGGTTCGGGCAGCACAGGGTGTCTACGCTTTGCACTTCTCCCCTATCATTTTTGAGGAAGCCAGACGTTCCCTACGAAATCCGCGTCTGAGAACGTCCTATCGCTACACGGATGAAAAAATAGAAAATTGGTGTGATGATCTTCACCGGGTCGGAAACGCGATTCTCCAGCCGCTCCCCCAGATTGAACCGATTTGCCGTGATCCTGATGATGATCATGTGCTTGCAGCAGCCCTCGTGATCAACGCGGATTACCTTGTGACCGGAGATAAAGATTTGCTGGTCTTGGGACAACATCAAAAGACCCACATCGTCACCGCAAGAGCCTTCCTCACCGAAATTGAATAAACTGAAGAATCAGAAAACGGCACATAAGAGTTTACTTTCTTGCAGGCGGCAGCGTCTCGGTGAGCAGATCATAGCCAAGATCACGCAGATGCTGGTTTAAGGTATGAGGATTGGGGGCACGGTAGCGGACCACGGCGATCCGCAAGCCGGTTTGGTCAGGATGTAGCGGTGAAACGACAGTGGCGATATAGCCACCGGCTTCGTTAATGGCGGTTAGCAATTTGCCTAACTGGCCGATCGTGTCAGGCAGATGTACGGTAATGCGCGTGGCGTCCTCCATCAGACAACCGGTGATTTCGAGGAAAAAATCCAGCAAGTCTTCGTGAGTGACGATCCCAACCAGTTGACCGCTACTTTCGACGACGGGCAGGCAGCCGATCTTCTCTTGACGCAGCAGCCGCGCGGCTTCTTCGACCAGGGTGTCCGGGGTGCAGGTGATCACCTTGGAACGCATGACCTTCGCCGCAGTAAGTTTACCCAGCAGATAATTGGCCTCGCCTACTGAGAGCGTCGTGATTGGGGAGGGCGAGACGCGTTCCAGATCATGGGAGGTGACTAATCCGACCAGATGACCTTCACGAACGACCGGCAGGTGGCGAATATGATGATCGCGCATTAAAGCCGCCAGTTGCGGCAGGCGGGTGTCCTCAGTGACCTGTAATACCTCACGGGTCATGATCCGGTCTACGTACATGGTTCAATCCTTCCTTCACCCATTCAGTTCATGGTGTTGGGCTTCGCAGGCTCAGCCCAACCTACAACAGAGTGTCTTTAGACGGGCACGCGCTAATAACCCAGATATGCCCGGCGCACGTCATCATCAGCCAGTAGCTCCGCTGCTGGGGCGGTTTTGACAATGCGCCCGGTCTCCAGAATATAACCGCGCCCGGCGATGGCGAGGGCAGCACGGGCGTTTTGCTCAACCAGCAAGATGGTGACCCCTTGGGTATTGAGTTCAACAATGACCCGGAAAATCTCCTCAACCAGCAGTGGCGCGAGACCCATCGAAGGTTCGTCCAGCAACAGCAGGCGAGGCCGGCCCAGCAGGGCGCGACCAATGGCTAACATCTGTTGCTGACCACCGGACAGGGTGCCGGCTAGCTGCTGGCGGCGTTCGTCGAGAATCGGGAATAGATGATAGACCCGCTCCATTTCCTGCCGTACCCAACCGGAATCACGATGCTGGCGATAGGCGCCCAGTCGCAGGTTATCCTCGACACTCAGGGGGGCAAAGACTTGGCGACCTTCGGGTACTTGACAAATTCCAGTAGCGACAATGCGATGAGCGGGCCAGCGAGTAATGTCATGACCCGCGAAACGAATGGTTCCAGCACTCGGAGGATGCAAGCTGGATAAGGTGTGGAGTAGGGTGGTTTTGCCGGCGCCATTGCCACCGACTAACGCGACCAGCTCGCCTGAATGAACGCTCAAACTAATGTCGTGAATCACCTGCACCGGGCCGTAGTGGCTGTTCAGACCCGTGATTTCCAGCAATGGCTCCCGTGCGTCCCTTGTAGAAGAGGAGTTGATAGTCGGAGGGGAATTAGACGGCATATTGCACGGCGCCCCCCAGATAGGCAGCGATGACCTGGGGATTAGCTTGAATCTCCGCCGGCGTGCCTTCAGCCAGGACACTGCCGTAGTCCAGCACCAACAGGCGATCGGAAACGCTCATCACCAGCGGCATGTGGTGTTCAACCAGCAACACGGTAACGCCCGATGTGCGGATGCGCATGATCAAGTCACGCAAGGCCAGGGTTTCAGTGTCGTTGAGACCGGCGGCGGGTTCGTCCAGCAACAGCAGGCGGGGCTTGGCCGCTAGTGCGCGGGCGATTTCAACCCGTTTCATCAGGCCGTAGGGCAGGGCGCCTGCTGGTTGTTCAGCATGGTCCGCCAGTTCACATAATTCCAGCGCTTCGCTAGACCATTCCCGGAGTTGTCGTTCTTCACGTCGCACTTTGGGAAGGCGCAGGGCGGCGGCCAGCAAGCCCACTCTGGCGCGCAGGTGGCAACCGACCATGACGTTCTCCAACACCGTCATGTTGAAGAACAGTTGCAGATTTTGAAAGGTGCGGGCAATGCCAAGGGCGGCGATACGATGCGGGGGTAGTCCACGTAGTTCTTGGCTGTTGAAACGTAGAGAGCCAGCGGTGGGTTGGTAGAATCCGCAAAGGACATTAAACAGGGTCGTTTTGCCCGCGCCGTTGGGGCCGATGACAGCATGGATCAGGTTTTCATGGGTTTGAAAACTCACGCCCGCCAGGGCCATGACGCCGCCGAAGCTTTGCTCAAGCGCCTCGATAGCCAGCAAGGGTGTGGCTTTAGTCATGACTGAATGGCTTTACGTGCATCCTGCACGTCTTGCCGTGAGGCTATCAGCGTCCATCCCCGCCTTATGCCCTGACTCAAACCGACAAACAGTCCCTGTGGCAGAAAGATCATTACGGCCATGAGCAATGCGCCGTGAATCAGCATTTCGTAATCCTCGAAAACCATCAACCCTTCATATAACAAGGTCAGAGCAATCGCGCCGCACGCCGCGCCGAAGGTCGAGGCCATGCCACCGAGCACCACCATGGTCACGAGTTCTACCGAGATGATGAGACTAAAGGAATCCGGGCTGACAAACGCCTGCTGGTGGGCAAATAGACTGCCGGCGAAGGCGGCGAAAAGCGCCGAGACGACGAATATCTGCGTCTTGGCGCGCGTGGCGTCAATACCCATCATCTGGGCGGCAAATTCAGAACCACGCACCGCTCGCAGCGCTCGACCGATCCGTGAATCGATCATATTCAGCGATAGCCAGATGGACAGCAGCATGGCGGCGGCGATGACGCCATACCATTGTTGGTCGTCGTCAACCGTCCAGCCCAACAGATTGAGCGGCGGGATTTCACCCAGGCCATCGGGGCCACCGGTCCAATGCGTCGCCTGGACCATGATGACATGGATGATGATGCCAAAACCCAGGGTTGCCATGGCTAGATAATGTCCGCGCAGGCGGAGAATGGGCCGGGCCAGCAGCCAGGCAATGGTTCCAGCCACCAGTAAGCCAGCTAGCATGGCTAGCAAGCCCGGCCAGTCGAAGCGGGTGGTCAGAATTGCCGAAGCGTAGGCGCCCATGCCGAAGAATGCCGCATGGCCCAGGGAAATTTGTCCGGCGTAGCCCATGAGTAGATTAAGGCCAACGGCGAGAATGACATGCAGGCCAGCGGCGATGCCAACAACCGTGACAAAGTAGTTGTTCGGGAATAGCACGGGTAGCAGCGCCACGCTGGCGGCGAAGATGAAAAAACCGGTCAGTCGCATGATTGGGGTATGGCAACGATTCCTTCATTTTGGGGCCACAAGACTGTGGCTCTCATGCAAGTTCAAAAAAACGAATGTTTTTTTGGTACGGACCCTTAATGTTCCCGACAAGCCCGATAAGTGCTGTTCTGACGCCTGTTGCCATACCATAAAACTCATATAGGAAATCTAAGTACCTACTTTGTAAGGCGAGTTGAGTTTCATGGTACGCATTTTCTTGGCCGGGAGTGACCCTATGGCCCCAAAATGAAGGGATCGTTGCCATACCCCGATTCAGACCCGTTCCGCGACTTTGTGGCCGAACAGACCCGTCGGTTCAAAAAACAGCACCATGAGCACAAACATAAAGGCGATTGCATCCTTGTAACCGGAGGAGACGAGTCCTGCGCCCAGCGCTTCCAGCACCCCGAGGAGCAGACCGCCGGCGACCGCGCCCATCGGGTTGCCGATTCCCCCGACAATCGCGGCGGAGAAGCCTTTGAGACCGAGCATGATGCCCGCTTCATAGGAACTGAAGGTGATGGGGGCGACCAGAATGCCGGCGACTGCGCCCAAACCGGCGGACAGTCCATAGGCCAGCCGCAGCATGATCTGGACATTGATGCCGACCAGTTGCGCGGCGGCGCGGTTAACGGAACAAGCCAGGAGCGCCTTGCCGAGCAAGGTGCGATTGAGAAAGGCGTGGATCAGTGCCACCAGTACGACCGTGCCACCAAGGACCCATAGGCTTTGCGGCAACAGCGTGGCTCCACCCAACTGGATCGGTTCATTACCGGAGAAAGCAGGCAGCGGCAGAGAGTTCTTGCCCCAAAGCAGTGAGGCAACTCCACGCAGGAAGATTGCCGCGCCAATGGTGATGATAATCGTGGTTATCACGGAAGCGCCCTTCGCCGGTTCAATGGCGAAGCGTTCCAACAGCAGACCGACCAGCGCGGTGAGCAGCGTCGCCGCAATGGCTGCCAGGGGTAAGGGCAGGCCCGCTGCCAACAGGGCTATCGCACTCATGGCCCCCAGCATCACGAATTCGCCTTGCGCGAAGTTGACTACATCCGAGGCGTTGTAGATCAGGGCAAAGCCTAATCCCACCAAGGCGTAAATCGAGCCAACGGTGATGCCGGTGACCAGGAACTGGAAGATTTGTTCAAGCATCGACAGCGGGGGCTATTCGACAATCTTCCAGGCGCCGTTATCAATCTCCACCATTTTGAAGGCTTCCAGGTTCAGGCCCATGTGGTCACCCGGCGTCATGTTGAACACACCGGCGGTGCCAATGAAGCCCTGGGTTTTCTCGATTTCATCGCGCACCTTGGCCTTGTCCGTGCCGCCGGCCCGCATGAGAGCTTCGGTAGCAATCATGATCCCATCGTAGGCATGGCCACCGAAGGTCGATACCGGTCCATACTTGGCTTCGTATTTTTTCTTGTAAGCCAGCAGGATGGGTTTCTGCGGATCGGTATCGGGTAATTGCTCGGCAACCACCAAGGCAGCCGCCGGCAGGCGCACCCCTTCCGCTGCGCCGCCCGCCAGATCAATGAAGGTTTGGGAAGCAACTCCGTGAGACTGGTAGACCGGCAGGTCGATACCCAATTGCTTGATGTTCTTGGTGACAATCGCGGGTGCTTGGCCGAAACCAAAGTTGATGATCGCCTGCGCGTCGGTGGCGCGAATCTTGGTCAACTGGGTGGTCATATCCGTGTCCTTGTTGCCATAGGCCTCGTCGGCGACCAGGGTGATGCCATATTCAGGCGCCAGTTTGAGAATTTGCGCGCGGCCGGACTTGTCGAAACCACCATCGCCGGTGATCAGCGCTACCTTGGTCAAATTACGCTTGCGTAAATCTTCGAAGATCTTGGCTGCGGCCATGCGGTCGGTGTGGGCGACTTTGAACACCCACTTCCGAGTGGGTTCGATGATTTCAACCGCGCCCGCCAAGGAGATCAGCGGAATGCTTTCCTTTTCCACTTCGGGAATTACTGCCAAGGTGTCTCCCGAGGTAGTGCCGCCGACGATCAGATCGACATTATCCTTGCGGATTAAGCGCTTGACAAAATTCAATGCCTCGCGGGCGTTGCCGCCGGTATCGTAATGCACCAATTCCACGGTGCGTCCATTCAGGCCGCCTTTCGCGTTGATGTCCTCAATAACCATTTGCAGGGTTTTCAGCTCGGGATCGCCCAGGAATGAGGCCGGGCCGGTAGTCGTGAGAAAGGTGCCGATTTTGATGGGCTCGGCGGCATTGGCGAGATGGATGCCCGTGAATAGCGTCGCGGCGAGAAGACTTCCGAGAAATCTGATTTTGAGCATTCTTCATTCCTCCAGTTATACGTCACGTCATGTGTTATGCGTTATTTTGGCAACCAACCTTCGGTCCGTTGCGTCATGAACATTTACAATCAATGTCCCGCTGCCCGACCCGCGTCGAAGGCTTGGGCGTTAATATCCGCTAGCTTTGGCTTGTAGGCGCGGAAGCCCTCGACAATGCATGCTTTCAGTATTTCAGAGGGAAAAGGCAGGTAGTCGCTAATCGCGCCCAACATGATGGTGTTCACCAGTTTGGAATTACCCAATTCATTGGCGATGGCGCCAGCGTCAAAGGCATGGACCGTGATGCCAGTCGACGCGAGTTCTGCAATCGGATCAGTGGGATAATCGTACAGACCGGCGGAAACGACGGGTGGAACCAGACGCAAGGTGTTGACCATGGCGATACCCGCCGGACGCAAGTGAGGCAACCAACGCAGTCCCTCGGCAGCTTCAAAGCCAATCAGCAAATCGGCCTCGCCTGGGTCGATTTGCGGTGAGTAGACCTTGGGGCCAAAGCGGACATGCGAAGAAACCACGCCGCCGCGCTGGGCCATGCCGGCGACCTCGGTTTTCTTAACGTCGTAGCCCTGTTCCATGGCGGTACGGGCCAACATTTCGGCAGCGGTCATCACCCCCTGACCGCCGATGCCCACGACAAGAATGTTGGTAATGCCGTCAGCCATGAGGGTGAATCCGAATGGTATGCGTTGCCGGCTGGGGTTGAACAATTGCCTCGGGGGCGCAGGTCTCGACGCACATATGGCAGCCGGTGCAGGTATTGGCGTCGATGCGGGCGAAAACCAGCTCCTTGGTCTTGCCGCTCTTGGCGGTCACCGTCTCCCGGTGGGAAACGGAAATGGCCGGACAGCCTAGATCGATGCAGTTGCCGCAACCGGTGCATTTGTCATCCAGCACTTCGTAGGGCTTGAGGCGTTCGAAGCGGTCCGTGAGCGAACAGGGACGGTCGGTAATGATCACCGAGGGTTCTTCCATCTTGGTCTCTTCGCGCACCAGCTTGACCATGGTCGGCAACTCATAGGGGTCGACCATGCGGATGCGTTCCGGGCGGACGCCCAAGGCTTCGGCCAATTTGGCGAAATCCACGCGCGGGGCGGGGAGGCCGTGCAGATTCTGGCCAGTGCCGGGATTTTCCTGGCCGCCCGTCATGCCGACCGAACGGTTATCGAGCAGTAGGACCGTCACGTTGCCCCGGTTGTAGATCATGTTCAACAACCCCTGCATGCCCATGTGCAGGAAGGTCGAGTCGCCGATCACCGCAACGATGTGCTTCTTTTCATCGGATTCCCCACGTCCCTTGTCCATGCCGTGGGCCATGCTCAGCGAAGCGCCCATGCAAATGCAGGTATCCAGCGCGTTCCAAGGGTGCCCGGCGCCCAGGGTGTAGCAACCGATATCTCCAATGATGTTGAGATTACGAATATGGGAGAGGGCGAAGTAGGGGCCAAGATGCGGGCAGGAAGCGCACATGGTTGGCGGTCGGGGGAAAACACTGGATTGAGAACGTGTCGGAACTTCGTAAGGCTCGCCGAGCAGTGGCTTGATAGCCGGACGTAGCACGCTGGGGGCGAGTTCGCCGAAGCGGGGCAACACATCCTTGCCGCGCACGCTGAGGCCGGCGGCGCGGAGTTCGGTTTCCAACAGGGGTTCGGTTTCCTCGACGACGATCACGGTGTCCACATCGCCAGCGAAAGCGCGAATTCGGTCCAGCGGCGCGGGGTGGCTGAAGCCAAGTTTGAAGACCGGAGCATTCGGAAACGTCTCGCGGACATGCATGAACGCCGGGCCAGAGGTGACAAAGCCGATGCGTCGGTCGCTACCCTTGAACACTTCGTTGAGGTCGCTCGCCTCGGAGGCCGTTCGTAGCGTCCGGTCACGCTCATGCATGAGCGGCAGGCGCGGTTTGGCATTGGCCGGGGTCATCACCCAGCGCTGGGGATTTTTTTGAAAACCAGGGGCGCGATGCTCGACCCGCTCACCGGTAAAAGTGACCATCGCCTTGACGTGGCAAACACGGGTGGTCATGCGGACGATGACGGGCGTCTCATATTCCTCGGAGAGGATAAAAGCATATTTGATCAGGTCATAGGCTTCCTGGGAATCCGCCGGCTCCAGAATCGGCATGTGGCCGAAACGGCCCCAGTAGCGCGAATCCTGTTCATTCTGCGAGGAGGATAGCCCGACGTCGTCGGCGACGACGATGACCAAGCCACCGATTACACCCGCTAGTGACTGGGTCATAAAAGCATCGGAAGCGACGTTCATACCGACGTGTTTCATGGCTGCCAAGGCGCGCGATCCGGCTAGGGAAGCGCCGATCGCAACTTCTACCGAGACCTTTTCATTGACGGACCATTCGGAATAAATGTCGGGATAGAGGGCGATATTTTCCAGAATTTCGGTCGCGGGGGTACCGGGATAAGCGGCGGCCACCCAAACGCCGGCTTCCCAGGCTGCACGGGCTACGGCCTCATTGCCGGACAGGAGATGGCGGCTTTCAGCCTGGGCATGCACCACGGCATTCATGATAGGACGGACCTCGCTAATGCGAACAGATAGAGGGAAATGGGCTTACGCCTACTTGTTGTGCAAATTTTTGAATTTTAGCCACAATCAAAGTAAGAGGATAGGGAAAACTATCTAGATTTTCAGGCAAAAGGAGCGGGCATCACCCCTTGGCAGGGGTCGGCTCGCGTCCTTTTTGCAGCGTTCGGCGATAAATCTGCCATACGCTCAATAGGTTAATACCTAACCATGCGCCAGTGACACCCAGAATGAGCGCAGCAGGGTAAATAAAGGGAGAGGGATAAAAGACGGTCGCCAATAGCAGTAAGAATGCCGTCAGATAGGCCCAAAATTGCTGGCGAATGCGCGCTTCCGGCAGGAGCCGTTTCATGTTGGGCGTTTTCCCCCGGCCAAGCAGTTGTGCCTGCAGGTGAAACCAAGCCAGAAACGGCACAATTTTGTACAACATGCCGTTAATCACCGCAACGGCAAAGCCGAAAATCAGTACGATCCCCATCAATAAATCTATATGCGGCGCTTGCGTCCATGCGGGGATAAGCTGCGTTAGCAACCATAGCGCTGCGCTGGACAGCAGACTAGCCAGGCTGACTCGCCAGTAAATCAAAGTAGGATCGCCGATCTTGCGCTGACGTTGGCTCAGGAGAGCGAGCGTCCCGACAGCAAAAACGTTCAGTCCCACCGCCAGCGCCGCTCCGGCCCAACTCGCCGCCGCCGTCCAACCGGTCAGAGTCAATACGGTTTCCGTAACTAACAGAGTCGCCATCAGTGGCGCAAACCCTCGGCTTAACCATTGCGGATAGGGCGGAGTTATCTGGAACATCGGCACGACCTGATAGGCAACACCCGCTACCAGTAGCGTCGTCCAGCCGACGAGCCCCCAGACCGCATGCAGATTGGTTAACGACACGATCGGCAGGCTCAATCCACCCCAGCCAAAATAACTGCCCAGCAGCAATCCCAGTACGGCAGTCACCAGTAATGCTCCCAGGGCACAGCGTAGAGCGATGACTGTGTCCGTGACTACCGGCGCGCGCCAGACAGCGAGATGAAAAGCGGTTAAGGCAACGCCGAAACCCAGGCCGAGCAGTCCGGAGGCGATTTGAAACCCGACCGGGCCGTCACCGAGGAATGCACCGGCCAGCGCCAGTGTTCCCAGCGTTAGGGGAAGGTGAATCAAGGTCGCGGTCAGACCCGGCCGGGGTACGGTCACTCCGACGACAACCGGTAGAATTTGCAGCAATGCTCCGAGCATGACCTGGGCCATGAAGCCGAGAACCAGCAGATGGGTGAGCGCCAGGGTTGCTGGCAGCCAGCGGCTGGCAAAGATTCCCGGACCTTCCCAGAGCAACAACGCCGCCGCTAAAACCAGGAACCAGGGTGCGGTTAGAAAGAAGCGCAGTGGGACGCTGAACGGCGGCGCCTGTTCGAAGGATAATCCGGGCGCATTCATGGTGCCGAGATCAGCACTTCAAAGCCGCCTTCCGCCAATGATGTCGTTTCATAGCGGTAGTGGTGGCGACTGAGCAAATCATAGAGTGGGTAGGGCTGGCGATGGATCAGAAACCGGATACGTTGTCCTGACTGTAAAATGTCGAGTGCCGCCACGACCTGTTCCATCGGTTCGGGTGGTTGCAAACCACGTCCATCGACTATCAGGTCATCGGGCGCATTCATGTCGATGCACCTTCCCGCAGTTCGCGCATGGCCTGTATCACGGCATCGCCGCTGTTCCCCAAAAACTGGTCGCTCATCGGGTATAGCATTTGTTCTTCCTTGATATTGTGCTGTTGCATCAGGATGAGCAGGGTTTCCGCCTCGCCGAGATATTCCTCCAGGTCTTCCGCTGCCAATGCATCGGCCAGCGCCGCCAGCACATCGCGCATTTGCTGGTGTTCCAAACGCATGACCCGGGTCGGCCCCATGGTGTTTCCGCTGGCCTCCTCAAAGGCAGGGAACAGCGCCTGCTCCTCCATAGCGAAATGCTGTGTCATCGCGGCAAGGAACGTCTGGAACCGGCTGCGGCAGGCCACCAAGTCGCCGTTGCCGGCGGCTTCCTCGGCGGCGGCGAACAATTCATCGCAATGGCGATGGTCGTTGCTCATGAAATTCGTGATTTGATTCATGCGTGCTGTCCTGTGACATAAAAATTCAGTTAAGAATGCCGGCAGCGACAGCAACATTCCTTGATCCAGATCAAGGAATGCTTCCCCGCATTACGCGACAATCCACACATGGCCGGCGGTCATGACGCCGATCGTTCGGCAACGACCTTCGAGGAGACCAGGGGAAATGAGCGCAACTTTCACCAAGGCCATGGCCCGCAACGTGTTTTACGGCGGGACTGTATTTTTCATTCTGCTGTTTCTAGCCCTGACCTTTCATACCACCTGGCGAATACCGCAACGTACTCCTACTGAAGCACCTTCGCCGGAGGTGGCGCGCGGCAAGATGCTGTGGGAAACCCGCAACTGTATTGGCTGCCATACCCTGCTGGGCGAGGGCGCCTATTTTGCGCCGGAACTAGGCAATGTCTACAAACGACGTGGCCCGGACTTCATCAAGATCTGGATCAAGGCACAACCTACCAAGGTGCCGGGTCGCCGGCAGATGCCGCAATTCCATTTCACCGACCAGCAATTGGATGA
>JAGRHM010000381.1 GCA_020445005.1 Candidatus Competibacteraceae bacterium
CGAGAATGGCGATGGGCGCGGCGAACAGCGCGGTTTCGATCAGGAACAGAATGCTGTACCGGTCAAAGTTGAAGGCCAGCCCCAGTTGCCCCCGCGCCAACAGGTCGCCAAAACGCACGATCAGGAACAGTACGAGTAACCCGGCGACCACCCGCGACAGCTTGGTGAGTAGCGCGGCTTCGGACGGCAATTTGAAGGAGCGTTGCACTAAGGTCGCTTCCAGCATCACCACCCCGTAGCCCATGGCCAGCGCCGAAATCAGAAACAGCAGTGGCAGCCATTGCGTATACCAGAGCGGGGACAATTTGGAACCCATGATCAGCAGCACCGACCCTAACGAGGATTGATGCATGGTCGGTAGCAACACCCCCAGGGCGATGAACACATACATGTAGCGGCGCAGAAAAACCTGGAATTTATCCAGATTAAACCGCTTCTTGACCGCCAGCGGCATGCGCTCCAGAAACGCCGGCCAGAATTCAATCCACA
Source organism: Candidatus Competibacteraceae bacterium (assembly GCA_020445005.1). Taxonomy (GTDB): domain Bacteria; phylum Pseudomonadota; class Gammaproteobacteria; order Competibacterales; family Competibacteraceae; genus UBA2383. The sequence continues at coordinate 490 of JAGRHM010000381.1, forward strand.
ACACAGTGATATAGGCCATGACGCACAACGCGACCTCGAAGATCACCGAGTTGGTCTGCGCGTACCAGGGCATCAGCAAATTAAAGGCGTTCCAGTAACGGCCCAGGTCGATCATCACCGCCAGACCCGCCAGGGTGTAACCGAAGACGCCGCCGAGCAGGGCGGGGCGAATCAGCGGGTGATAAACATTGCGATTGAAGATGTAGACCAGCAGCGCCATGGCGAAGCCGCCACAACCGAAGGCGGTGCCGATCACCACATCCAGCACCACCCAGGTGCCGATGGGATAGCCGTTGCTCATGTTCGATACGTCACCCATGCCGAACAGGAAGCGGCGCAGGATGAAGTAGCTGCCGATCAACACCAGCAGGCCCAGGAGCATGAACGGTTTGGTGACGATGCGGCCACCCAGCGGTTGATGGTTCTCCAGAACCGGATCCGGGGATTCGGCAACCGGGTGTAAGACGCTCATCGCGAATCCTCCTCATCGCCAGTTCGGGTCGGGTCTTCGTCGCGATAGGCTTTGGCGCTGCGCCGGGCCAGCACCACCAGTCCGCCCAGCAGGGCCAGCGGCGCAATCATGCCTTTGTAAAGGGTATGCTGCATACCCTCGGAAACCGCTGCATAGGAATGGTCGGGCAGTTCCGGCAGACCCAGTTTCTGGTGGGGTACGCCGGTCAGATAACGCACTTGGGTGCCGCCCGCTTCTTTCTCCCCGTAGAGGTGCGGCTGATATTCGCCGATCGGCGCTTCATGGCCGGGCCGGTCGCCGCCCAGCTTGCCACGCGGGAAGGTGTAGGTCTCCCCTGGTTTGGCAGCCAGTCGCCGTTCTGCCTCAGCCTGCAGGTCCTCGACCAGGCCAAACAGCGAAGCGCCGGTCGGACAGACATCGCAACAGGCCGGGAGCTTGCCTTGCGCTTGTAAATGGTTGCAGAACTGGCACTTGGAAATCCGGCCAAAGGGTTCGTCGAATTGATATTGCGGAACGTTGAATGGGCAGCCATAGACACAATACCGGCAACCGATGCAGGCGTTGGGGTTATGGGTAACAATGCCGGTGACGGGGTTCTTCTGCATGGCGCTGACCGGACAGACCGAAATGCAGGAAGGATCGACGCAATGCAGACAATGGCGCTTAACGAAGGCATAGCCGTCCTCTTCACGATCTTTTTGAGACATCGCGCCATTCTGGTAGACGCGGATCACGTTCAGCGTCTTTCCGGAAATATCCTCGGCGGTATCCCAAGTTCCTTCGTTCCAGGCCGCCAGCGACGCCGGTTGCTCAGCAGGCATCCCGTTCGCTTCTTTACAGGCGCTGACGCAAGCCTTGCAACCCACACACAGCGTGGAGTCATACAGCATGCCCACCGCTTTCGGCGGCAAAGTCTTCGGCTCGCGCGGCCCAAAGGCTACCGCTTCACTGACCGGCGCAGCCACCGCTGCCGCCGTAGTCGCAAGCGCGCCCGCCGCGCCGCGCAGAAATTGACGACGATTCGGATCCATGATGTTCCCTCCCTAGTGCTGCTTGTCGGAAGAGTTAGATGAGGCTCCCTGACCACCCGCTTCGTCCTCATCCTTCATGCCGCGCAACGCCATCACCCCAGCGCCAACGCCCAGTCCGGCGATGCCGGCAACAATCGCCGCCGCTGCGGGGGTGACGCCTTCGCCTTTGGCCGAATTCACTGCGGGGAAAGCGGTTGGCGGGCTAAATGTCTTGACATCCGCCAAGGCATGCAACGGCTTGGTAAATCCGATGCCTTCCTCGGTGCAACCGAAACAAGGATGACCGATGCCCACCGGCCAGTTGCTCTCGCCGACATCGCCAAAACCAATAGCCGGGCAGTTGGCATGCGTCTCCGGTCCCTTGCAACCGATCTTGTACAGGCACCAGCCCTGGCGATGGCCGAAATCGCCGTATTCGAGCGCAAAGCGCCCGGCGTCGAAATGCGGTCGCCGCTCGCAGTTTTCATGCACCAAGCGACCGTAGGCGAAGCGCGGCCGGTTCTTCACATCCAGTTCCGGCGGTTTGCCTAGGGTCAACAGGTAAAGAACGGTGGACAGGAAGTTGTAGGGATTCGGCGGGCAACCGGGGATATTGATGACGGTCTTACCCGGCAACACCGCCTGCACCGATTTCGCCCGAGTGGGATTGGGATCGCTGGAAGGAATGCCGCCCCAGGAGGCGCAAGAGCCGATGCTGATGATCGCCGCTGCGCCTTCCGCCGCTTCCTGGACCGCCTGCAGAATCGGCTTACCGGCGACCATGCAGTAGACGCCGCCGTCCTTCGTAGGAATCGAACCGTCGACCACCAGGACATATTTGCCCCAGTTCTCCTTCATCGACTTGGCCTTATAGGCTTCGGCCTGATGACCAGCGCCGGAACATAGGGCCTCGTGGTAATCAAGGGAGATCATGTCCAGGATCAGGGTTTCGAGCGTCGGATGGTAGGCGCGCAGCAGCGATTCAGTGCAACCGGTGCATTCCTGCGCCGACAGCCAGATGACCGGTGGCCGTTGTGGCGCGGTCGCCGCTTGAGCAATGCGCAAGCCCATGAATGACGACAGGCCCAGCGTTGCGGCGACGCCGGTGCAATATTTCAGGAACTCGCGGCGGGTCAGCCCACCCAGCGCGCCTTCGTAACTATCGAGATTCCGGATCGTACCGGACGCTAAATCGATATCATCGACAAAACCCATGACCA
>JAGRHM010000382.1 GCA_020445005.1 Candidatus Competibacteraceae bacterium
ACGGTTCCTGGACGGACGGGAACCTTGTTGGCGCAAGGGTATCGGCAAGATACCGCTTGTTAAAACGTTTTTTCCCGGCGGGCGTGGGCCAGGCGCAGGGTGAGGTATTTGGCGCAAATATCACGCGCACTGAACCATTTTATCATTTCAAATTTTCTCATACTGTTTGATGTAGTAGGCGCATTCCTTTTCCCAAATAAACCACTCATCGAGAAAGCCGGCGTCGTGAAGCAACAAGCCTCGCCAATCTTTCCAAACCTCATCGACGATCTTCGAGAGCGCCATCTGCGCCTTTTCACGGGTTTCATAACCACTGCCCGACATTTTCTGCAGCGTCAACTTTTGGAGTTGTTTAGCAAAGATCTTAGCCAGCATGACGTGCAACAACTCATGGTACAAAACTCCATCTACAGTGCCAAAGTTGTTGTATTCGGTGATGGTTCTCGTTGCCATTGCGGCGCAGAACGCGGCTTTGTTTCCTGCATAATTATCGCGCAACATCTGATAAAGAGGTGAAAAATCCTTGATATTGTTGAATTCCTTCTTCGGTTTCAGTGTGATATCCGCATCTAGTTGAATCCCCATCAGGATTGGTGGATAGCTCCCATCCTTGGCCAGAGGCAACATATATTGCAACACGGCGCGGCATCGAGTAATTCCCCAAGCGCCTTTGGGCGAGCCGTGAGCCCATTTGATTTGTCCTATTTCAACATCCAAACCTGACTTGGTCGTTGTCGGCACTTCCTGCAAGGAAACATTAGCGTTTTTAGTGGATACCAGTTTTCCAGGGGTTACGCCATGCCGCTGGATCATGAGCAGTGTCTCAATCAGAGATTCAATCCCGCCACTGACTGGAATCCAGCTGGCAAGTAATTCGACTATCGGATTCATGAATCACCTCATTCGTGCAAAGCTCATGACGACGATATCCACCATTTTGTATCACGGACCCCATACGATTTGCGAGGAACAGCGGTGGAAAACTTTTCCAACGGTTCTCTGCAACTTCGCTGCATGCGGATAGGCATTAAGACTGACGCTTGGGTGCGGGGTAGGTTACAATCCATAAAATTTTCAAAACCGCAAAGACGATTCCGTAAACCAACGCCACGCTTCATGAGCATCAAGCGATCCATTATTGAAGGCAGCGAACGACTGAATATTCCTCTTTCCAGTGAAGCGGTCGAACAACTAGCGACCTATCTGGCGCTGCTGGAACGCTGGAACCGCGCCTATAATCTGACCGCGGTGCGTGATCCGGAGGACATGGTGATTCGGCACATCCTAGACAGCCTGTCGATCTGGCCCTGGATTGAAGGACCGCGTGTGCTGGATGTGGGAAGCGGCGCCGGGTTGCCCGGCATTCCATTAGCTATCGCCCGGCCGGAATGCACATTTTGCCTGTTGGACAGCAATGGTAAACGCACCCGGTTTCTGATTCAGGCCAGCGCCGAGTTGCGTCTGGCCAATATTGAAGTGGTGCGCAGCCGGATCGAGGATTATCAGCCGACGGCCTTATTTAACACATTAGTATCGCGGGCGTTTTCGACGTTGGCGGACCTGTTGGTTAATGCGGGCCGACTATGCGCCCCGCAGGGTCGATTGCTGGCGATGAAGGGCGTTTTCCCCGATGAAGAACTGGCTCGTCTGCCGCCGGATTACCGCCTGGTCAGTGTTTACCCACTCCATATTCCGGGCCTGGACGCCGAGCGCCATCTGGTGCATCTGACGCCCGCCCCTGCTTCTCAAGATTCCCGAGACTGAATTCATGGCCCATATTATCGCCATTACCAATCAGAAGGGTGGCGTCGGCAAGACGAC
>JAGRHM010000383.1 GCA_020445005.1 Candidatus Competibacteraceae bacterium
GCTGAGCCGTAGGTGTCTAATATGTCTTGAGTTTGTGGGCATCGCAACTTGGCTCAGATGGAGTGTCTATCTAAAGCGTTTAGGTGCTTTTATGAATGATATTGGACACAGCATTATGGTTAGGAAAGCAATACTGGGGCTACGACAATCTTGATGTCGTGGTTACAACCCAAACTGGGTTGACTTTTGAGGTGATTCAGGCCCCGATCTAGGGGCGCCACAACCACATCGAGTACGAACCGTGGCGACAGCGAACGATCAACTATGCTTGTCGGAAGAAACCGGAAACGCGCTGCGCTGAGGATGAGATCATGAAACGAGTGAAAACCGGTGGGGGTTGGCCGGCCATCCGCTACGCTTGGCGCAAAGCCCGTGAAGGCGGTCCATGGCGACTCTACCGCGCCATGCGGGGTAAAAACGCCTGTAAGAGTTGCGCGCTCGGCATGGGCGGCCAGAAGGGCGGTATGGTGAACGAGGCCAGCCAATTCCCACAGGTCTGCATCAAATCGTTGCAGGCGATGGTAGGCGATTTGCAAGGCGCGATCCCCGCCACATTCTGGTCCGAACATGCCATCGCCGATCTCCAATCCTGGACATCGCACGCGCTGGAACACAGTGGTCGGCTGGTGCAGCCGCTGCTGCTGCGCCCGGGCGCCACGCATTTCCAGCCGATCGCCTGGATAGAGGCGCTCGACCGGATCGTCGCGAAACTCCGCGCGACACCACCACCGGAAACCTTCTGGTATTTCAGTGGCCGCAGTTCCAACGAGGCCAGCTTCTTGCTCCAATTGTTCGCGCGGCTCTACGGCAGCAACCATGTCAACAACGTCAGTTATTATTGCCATCAAGCCAGCGGGGTCGGTCTCGCCAGTGTCACCGGCAGCGGGACGGCCACCCTATCTCTCGACGACCTTCAACAGGCCGACGTGGTCTTCGTCATCGGCGGTAATCCGGCGAGCAACCATCCACGGCTGATGCATGTGCTCATGCACATTCGCCAACGTGGTGGCCAAGTGGTGGTCATCAATCCAGTGGTCGAAACCGGGCTGGTGAACTTCAGCTCGCCCAGTGAGTGGCGAAGCCTGCTGTTCGGGACTGAAATCGCCAGCCTGTACTTACAGCCCGATATCGGTGGCGATCTGGCGCTCTTGACCGGCATCGCCAAACATATCGACGAAATCGGCGCCAGCGACGAGGCGTTCCTGAACGAGCATTGCAACGGGTGGTCCGAGTTGCGCGCCCAGCTACGCCAGTTCTCCTGGCCAGAACTCTGCTCGCGTAGTGGAGTGACGCAAGAACAAATACAGCGTGCCGCTCAAATTTATGCCCATGGCCGGAATGTGGTCTTCGCCTGGACCATGGGCATCACCCATCATCGACACGGCGTCGAGAATGTGCAGGCTATCGCCAATCTCGCCCTGATGCGGGGCATGGTGGGCCGCCCTCACGCCGGCCTGCTCCCGATCCGCGGTCATTCCAACGTCCAGGGAATGGGATCGATCGGTGTCACGCCCAAACTCAAGGAGGCGATCATCGAGCGGCTGGAATCCCACTTCGGCCTCTCCTTGCCAACAGCGCCAGGACTCGACACCCTGGCGTGTCTGGAAGCGGCCCAGAATGGGCGGATGCGCGTGGCGCTTTGTCTCGGCGGCAATCTCTACGGCGCCTCCCCCGATTCCGCATTTACCCGCGACGCCTTGGCTCGGCTTGACCTGCTCGTCCACCTCAACACCAAGCTCAACACCGGCCATGTTCACGGACTAGCCCGAGAGACGCTGATTCTCCCGGTCCTCGCCCGCGACGAGGAGCCGCAACCGACCACTCAGGAATCGATGCTCAATTACGTTCGCCTAAGCGACGGCGGCCCGGCCCGGCACGCCGGTCCACGCAGCGAGGTCCAGGTGATCGCGACGCTCGCGGCGGATGTTCTGGGCGATGCCAAGCAGCCTCTCGACTGGCAAGCCATGGCGGACACGGGGCGAATCCGGGAAGCGATCGCGGCGGTTATCCCCGGTTTCGGAAAAATGGCCACGCTCGACGCGACGCGAGAGGAATTTCATGTGCAGGGGCGTCTTTTTCACACGCCGCGCTTCGCCACCGCCGACGGGCGGGCGCGACTACACGTCCACGCGCTGCCTTCTCTCGGCGGTGGGAACGGCGCATTCCGCCTGATGACCGTTCGCAGCGAGGGTCAATTCAACACCGTGGTGTATGAGGAGCAAGACCTGTACCGGGGTGTCGTCGGGCGTGATGTGATTCTCCTGCACCCGGAGGATATACGGGCGCATGGACTAACGGCGAATCAGCGAATCACCGTGCGCAGTTCGACCGGGTCGTTGTCCGGTATCCGGGTCATTCCTTTCGAATCGATCAAGGCCGGCAATGCGCTGATGTACTATCCCGAGGCGAACGTGCTGGTCGGTCGCGATGTCGATCCGCAATCGCACACCCCCGCCTACAAGAATGTTTCGATTACCCTCGATCAAGCTTTGTAGTTGAGGATGTGGAGTTGGAGGACGCGCGGCAGCCATGACGGCTAGGCGAAGATCGGAGCGATGGATCACTGGGTCGCTTGCCTTGCCACCGCCATCTGGCTTGATCGATGGCGCGACCTAGATAATCTCGTGAGTCACCAGTTCTCATGAATTATGGGGCTGGATAGCATATAATTTATTGAATAATAATTGTTTTTCTTATATAGCAATAACTTGTCGATTGGGCCCAAATATTTTTGGCTTTTTTGGCGCCTTTCTGGGAAGTCACAACAAAATAGAATGATATAAATCAATGCCTTATTTTTTATACAGCTTCTAAGTCCGAGAAAATACCATCAGCCCGAATCGAGCTCCGCCCCCGCCATGATGAGGTCGGTGCAGGATAGGCGACTTGCTTTCAAATTGATTGCGTACTATGGTACGCATCTAATACAATCACTTCGGAAATCAGGGGCGTGTCGCAAGAAACAAAGCCCAGGCAGGTTCTCATCTATGCCGATGAGACCGGAAAAGAACCGTTTAAGGACTGGCTCTATGGGCTTCGGGATGCGGCGGGACGCAAGCGCATTTTGGCGCGGCTGTCCCGACTGGCGCAGGGTAATTTGGGGGATTGCGCGCCTGTGGGGGACGGGGTGAGTGAGTTACGGCTGTTTTTCGGCCCCGGAT
>JAGRHM010000384.1 GCA_020445005.1 Candidatus Competibacteraceae bacterium
GTGTATTCGGTCACGTCATAACCGCGCTGGGTGGAAATCTGCTTGATGGCGTTGGCCATATTTTCGACGGCGATGCGCAGAAAGCCCTCAGCCAGTTGCGCCGGGGTGTAAGCTTTACCGGTTGCGCCCTGTACTTCAACCGCCAAGGCGGCGAACTGGCGCGTCACGACCGCTCGATCCAATGGCTGATTCTGCTCCGGACCGAAGACTTGGGGAAAAAACTCCGGCTGAATCCGTCCCAGCAACACATTACAGTCCGTGACGGTCAAAGGCCCACCACGCCGGTAACAGGCCGGCCCCGGATCGGCGCCCGCTGACTCGGGTCCGACCCGCAAGCGACTGCCGTCAAAACGGCAGATTGAACCGCCTCCAGCGGCGACGGTGTGAATATGCAGCATCGGCGCGCGCAGCCTGACTCCGGCCACCTGCGTTTCAAAGGCGCGCTCATATTCGCCGGCGTAATGCGCGACATCGGTGGAAGTGCCGCCCATATCGAAGGTGATGATCCGGTCAAAACCAGCTTGGGCGGCGGTCCAGGCCGCGCCGACCATACCGCCGGCGGGACCGGACAGGATGCTGTCCTTGCCGTGGAAATGGCGGGCGTCAGCCAATCCGCCGTGGGATTGCATGAAGAGCAGTCGGGCATCGCTCAGTTCACCAGCGACCTGGTCAACATAGCGGCGCAGGATCGGCGACAGGTAGGCGTCCACCACCGTCGTATCGCCACGCCCGACCAGCTTCATCAGGGGGCTGACCTGATGGGAAACCGAAATTTGCGTGAAGCCGATTGTGCGGGCCAGCGCCGCTGCCTCTTCCTCATGCGCGGGATAGCGGTAGCCATGTAGAAAAACGATGGCCACCGCCCGGATGCCCGCTTGATAGGCTTCGATTAACGCTTTGCGCGTGCTGGCGGAATCAAAGGGCGTGATGATATCGCCCTGGGCCGAAACCCGTTCGTTAACCTCGGCGACCCGCTCGTAGAGCAACTCCGGGAGGACGATATGGCGGGCAAACAGCTTAGGCCGGTTCTGATAGCCAATCCACAGGGCGTCGCGAAACCCACGGGTGATCAAGAGTAAGGTGCGGTCGCCCTTGCGCTCCAGCAGGGCGTTGGTGGCGACGGTCGTACCCATTTTCACCACCGCGATGCGCCCGGCGGGAATCGGCTGATGCGCTGGAATCTTCAGTAGATCGCGGATGCCTTGCAGGGCGGCGTCGGGATAATGTTCCGGGTTGTCTGACAGCAGCTTGTGAGTGACCAGTCGGCCATCCGGGCGGCGCGCGACCACATCAGTGAAGGTGCCGCCCCGGTCGATCCAGAAATGCCAGCGAGGGGCGGAAACGACGTCGGACATGGCGGCGTTCAATCGTCGCTTTCGGGATCGATCCCCAAAGCGCGTAACCGTTCCACTAAGCGTTCGGCACGCTGGCGTTCGAGGGTGGCCTGTTGCCGCTCCTTCTCAGCGCGTTGTTCCAATTCCACGAAAGTCTCGAAGCGCCGCCCATCGGGCCGATACAGCACGAGATCGATTCCCTCCAAGCTGAACCGGATACCCAGTCGGGGACTGATCCAGCCTTCCATCAGCGCAATCGACTCCAGTTGTCCTTTCTCTCGCAGCCAACCTTTGAGCGTTCCGCGATCCGGGTCGTATTCGTAGTATTCCTCCACACCATACTGTTCATAAAACGCTAACTTGCGGCGCATCTCCGCCGGGGTGTTGCCCGGTGACAGCACCTCGAACACGACCTGCGGCGCGATGCCTCCTTCGCGATGCTGGATGTACGAACCGCGATAACCCTTCGGGCGACCGAACGCCACGAGGGCATCCGGCGCGACGCGAATATCGGTGCGACCTTCCACCGGGTACCAGAGCAGGTCGCCAGCGACGAATACCTCGGGTCGGTCGGCGAACAAGGCGGCTAAACCGCCTTGAATCATGACGATATAGTCGAATTGTCGGGTATTGTCCGCCATCGGCTGGCCGTCGCTGTCGGGGTAAATGACTTCCGCCGATGAAATGAGGGACGTTTTCTGCGTGGGCGGGGTCAGGGTCGTTGCTGTCATCATCGGCCTCCAGAGGTACAGGTAGAAGGCAAGTGGCTTGACTGCTGGCTATTTTATCACAAGGACTACGAGTCCGTAGGCGTACCTTGGCCGGTTCCTGGAAGCTGTATAAACATAACTGATTTATTTTTATTTTATATTTTTAATGTGGAAATAATAGACTCGCTCCTTAATAATTTTTATATAATTTTCAATTATTTATCATTGTTTTTTTCTAAGGTTTTATAAGATTA
>JAGRHM010000385.1 GCA_020445005.1 Candidatus Competibacteraceae bacterium
GATGCCTGCCGCACAAACATCAGGCTGCGTTCGGCGACCAGCGCCTGCTGCATATCACGATCCGCCTCGGTGAGGTAGTCAACAGCAGGTAGAGCTTCGTGGCTGGCGACCTGGAACATGGCGCCCGCCCAGCGGAAATTGCTCAGATTCCAAAGACCCATCCCGCTTCCCAGCAATACGATCAGCGCACAGGCAGAAACCAGGCGGGCTTTTATTCCCCATACTTTCATTTTCAGACGCATAGCATCTTTACCTCTAGTCCATAGATAACGCCCAGCCTCGCTGGCCGGGCGCAAGCGAGATCACTTGCCTATTATTTGGACAGCTCGGCTAATTTGGTCAAGTTGACGCCGACAACCAGGACGCCAATGGGTTTGCCGTCGGCCAGCACCGGAGCCGATATCTGAATTTGGTGAGTCTGCGAGCTTTCATCAAATTCAGGTTCACCTTGCCAGGTTTGACCTGTGGTGAAAGGTTTCTCGAACTTGGCGCTGCCTTTGTGAAGATAAGAGCTGGTCTTTGCCACAAACGCGACTTTTTCGCCTTGGTTGGCGTTGAGGAAAGCTTCGCTGTACAAACCTTGCGAGGCATCAAGTTTTTGCTTGAGCCATTGAGCTGCGTCGTTGCTTTGAAACTCCTTGATCAGCGCATCGCTGCGACGCACCGATTTCCACTTGGCGTTGTCCATACCAGCAATAGGTCCTTTCTGGTTTTGCGCCGCCACGGCGTTGACAATGACGGGATCGGCTGCCCACCCTTTTACAGCCTCAGCCGCTTGATCGAGTTCCTTCTGTACCGAAGGGGTTATCTCGAAAGCCGCCCATGCTGCGATAGAGGCCAGCAGGATGATCGCCCCAAAAAAAACTCTTAAATACCGCATAATTATCTCCTTTGTGATCAATAACCATGAATTTTGATGTCCAACCCGCCAAGCACCAATCTGCAAAGCCATCATAATTTTTTCAATCACAATGGTTGCAGAATTGGATGAGATTACCCTAATCAATGTAGACCATGATAGCCTAACTATGGGATTCATACGGGCGGTCGTCACCGGACTCCACGACGTTGCTCCCTGAAGACATCGTCACTTGATTCAAGGTTTGCAAGGCATCAGCAAAACACAGCCGCTCGATCTGTTGACCGACAGGCTGCAATTGTTGACGGGTCTGTGGGTCAGCGATTTGCCGCATCAGTTCCGCGAAGTAGCTTTTGGCTTTCAAGTCGCGCGCGGTGAGCAGTTCCGCCAGGACGGCGATCTGCGCGGCCCAGGGTTCCCGATCCGACAGCAGGGGTTGATTCGCGCGCGCGTCATGGGACACCCCGATTCTGTCCGTGGTTTCAGTCCCTGAATTGAGTTGATCGATTCCGGTCAAAACCTCTTGCCATCGTGCCTCCGCATGACGGAAGCGCAAGCGAATATCGTCAGCACCCTCAATAATTGCTCGCTCCAACCGCCGCATTGCCTGCTCCAAGGATGTCGCGGCAAGATTTCCCGCTACTCCAGCCAGAGCATGCGCCCGGTGCGCCGCCTGTTCCTTGTCGCCGGCGTCCAGGGTTATCTGGATTTCGGCCAGCGCCACACCATGTTGCTCGGGAAATCCGGCCAGAAGGCGTCGATAGAGCGTTTCGTTGCCGCCTAACCGCCGAAGACCCGCTGTCAGGTCGAGACCCGGCGCGGCATTGGGGAAAGTAGAGGCGGTTGTCTTAATCGGGGATGGGGTCTCCGTCCGGGCGTTCGCGTCAACTGCGGGCGGTTCAACGGCAATGTTTTTAACCCAAAGCCGCAACTTTTGATATAAATTGGACACATCAATCGGCTTAGCCAGATAGTCATTCATACCGGCTGCCAGACAGCGTGCCCGCTCACCGGCCAGTACATTGGCGGTCATTGCGATAATGGGCAATCCGGCAAAACGCGGATCGGCGCGCAATTGTCGGGTTGCCGTATAGCCGTCCAACACCGGCATTTGCAAATCCATTAACACAACATCAAATCCGCTGGGATTCGCCTGAAGCGCTGCTAACGCTTCCTGTCCTTGATCGGCGATTTGTACCTGCAAGCCAGCCTGACGCAATATCTCCGCCGCTACCTCTTGATTGAGCGGCTGATCCTCAACCAGCAACACCCTCGCTCCGCGCAGCCGCTGCATTGCTTCAAGCACATGAGTCGGTTCCTGTTGAGTTTCCACTTCCTCCGGTCCGGCGTGACCAAACACCGCCGTAAAGCAAAAGGTGCTGCCCTGATGCGGAGTACTGCTGACAACGATACGCCCACCCATTATTTCCACGAGTCGCTGACTGATGGCCAGACCCAGCCCAGTGCCGCCAAACCGCCGAGTGATCGAGACATCCGCCTGACTGAACATCTGAAACAACCGGGTTTGTTGTTCCGGCGTGATGCCAATGCCATTGTCCCGTACCGAGAATTCGAGGCGAATCTGTTCTGGGGAGTGTTCCACCATACGAATGGAGACTTCAATCTCACCTTGCTCGGTAAACTTGATTGCATTGCCCAACAGATTCAGCAAGATTTGTCCCAGACGGTTCGGATCGCCGCGCAGGTATTTGGGCGTCCGCTCGTCCTGATGAAATTTGAGCGTCAATCCTTTTTCAACGGCGCGAAAGCCTACGATACTACGGATTCGATCGAGAACCGCCTGTAAATCAAAGGGTATATTATCCAAATCGACATGTCCCGATTCGATTTTGGAGAAGTCCAGAATGTCGTTGATGAGAGTCAGCAAGGTGTGCGCTGAATGCTCCATCTTGTTGATATAATCTCTCAGTTTTGGCGACAATTTATTCTGCTGCGCCAGATAGAGCAGGCCCTGAATGGCGTTGATCGGGGTGCGAATTTCATGACTCATATTCGCCAGAAACTGGCTTTTAGCCCGGCTGGCTTCCTGCGCTTCCTGTTCTGCGCGATGCCGCTCAAAAACTTCGTGGCGCAAGCGACGGCCCAGGGCCAGCACCCAACGCCAGACCACCAGCAACAGCATGAGGATGAGCACGAATTCAGCCATCAAGGTTTGGCGAATGTCCTGCTCTAAGGTCTGAAAAAACTGGGGACTGACACGAAACCGGGCGATACCCAGAAATTCGTCAGTCAACGGGGCGTAGAGGGGAATTGGAACACAGAAACAATCTGGATAATCCATTTGCCCGCGTTGCAAATCCAGGGTATTGGCGGCGGCGGGAACGACGTCA
>JAGRHM010000386.1 GCA_020445005.1 Candidatus Competibacteraceae bacterium
ACGTCTGGTTCGATTCCGGCTCGACTCACGCCTTCGTGCTCGAAAGCGGCAAATGGCCCGACCTGCTGCGGCCGGACGACTACACCGGCCCGCCGGCCGACCTCTATCTCGAAGGTTCCGACCAGCATCGCGGCTGGTTCCAGTCCTCGCTGCTGGCGTCAACCGCCATGCGCGGCGTTGCGCCTTACAAGGGCCTGTTGACGCACGGTTTCACCGTCGATGCTCAGGGCCGCAAGATGTCCAAGTCGCTGGGCAATGTGGTTGCGCCGCAGAAGGTGGTCAACTCGCTGGGCGCGGACGTGTTGCGCTTGTGGGTGGCGGCGACGGATTATCGCGCCGAAATGGGCGTTTCTGACGAAATTCTCAAACGCACGGCGGATTCCTACCGGCGCATGCGCAACACCGCCCGGTTCCTGCTGGCGAATTTGAACGGCTTCGATCCAATCCAGCATCGGGTTGCCCCGGAACAGATGCTGGCGCTGGATCGCTGGGCGGTGGATCGCGCGCGACGCTTGCAGGAGGAGATTCTGGAAGCTTACGACCAGTATGTGTTCCATCTGATTTATCAGAAGATTCATAACTTCTGTTCGGTAGACATGGGCAGCCTGTATCTGGACATCATCAAGGATCGCCAGTACACCACCGGGCGCGACAGCATCGCCCGACGTTCGGCGCAAACCGCGATGCATCATATTCTGGAAGCGATGACCCGCTGGCTGGCGCCGATTCTCAGCTTTACCGCTGAGGAAATCTGGCGAAATCTGCCGGGTGAGCATGGCCCTTCGGTGTTCCTGACGACCTGGTATGCAGGATTGTTCGCCGTGGACGACGGTGAAGCACTAAATGCGGCTTACTGGGAATGCCTGATCGATGTGCGGGAAGCGGTTAGCAAGAAACTGGAGCAGGCGCGGGTCGCAGGCGATATTGGCTCGTCACTGGATGCCGAAGTCGATGTGTATTGCGATGGCGAACTGGCGGCTGATCTGGGACGGCTGGGCAATGAGTTACGATTTTTCTTCATCACGTCCTATGCCCGCGTTCACCCGTTCGCCGCAGCGCCGGCAGACGCTGAAACGCTATCCATGAACGGTCAATCGCTGGTTGTCCAGGTCACGCCCAGCGCACATGGCAAGTGCGTCCGCTGCTGGCACCATCGCGAGGATGTAGGCCACAATGGCGAGCATCCGGAATTGTGCGGGCGCTGCGTGGAGAATGCGTTTGGGGCGGGTGAGGAGAGGAGGTTCGCCTGAAATGAGTCCTTCTCTCAACCATAGTTATCTGTGCCGCAAAATCATCTTACCCGGAAAAATCAATGATCAAACCCTGGATCTGGCTGAGCCTGCTGGTCATTGTCCTCGACCAGGCCACCAAATATCTGGCCGAGACGTTGCTGGTGATGCATCAGCCCGTACCGGTGACGCCCTTTTTTAACCTGATGCTGACTTACAATACCGGCGCGGCTTTCAGTTTCCTGGCGGATGCCGACGGTTGGCAACGCTGGTTCTTTCTGGGACTCGGCGCACTGGTCAGCATGGGCCTGGTGATTTGGCTGACGAGGCTTAAATCGCAGGAAAAATGGCTGGCGGTTGCGCTGGCGCTGATTTTGGGCGGCGCGATTGGCAACCTGATTGACCGGGCCTGGCTAGGCCAAGTGATTGACTTTATCCAGCTCTACTATGATCGCTGGTACTGGCCTGCTTTCAACATCGCTGATTCAGCGATCACCGTTGGCGCGGTGTTGCTAGTCGTGGAAAGTCTCTGGCTGCAGCCCTCCAAAACCTGATGCCTGATACCTGATACCTCATGAC
>JAGRHM010000387.1 GCA_020445005.1 Candidatus Competibacteraceae bacterium
CGGCTCCGGCTCCGGCTCCGGCCCCGGCGCCAGCGCCAGCCGCTGAATCCGCTCCGGCTCCGGCAGAAGTTCCGGCTCCGGCAGAAGCTCCGGCGCCAGCGGAAGCTCCGGCTCCGGCAGAAGCTCCGGCTCCGGCAGAAGCTCCGGCTCCGGCAGAAGCTCCGGCTCCGGCAGAAGCTCCGACTCCGGCAGAAGCTCCGGCTCCGGCAGAACCTGCTCCGGCCTCCCAGCCGACTGCTAGTCAACAGTAGCCTTTAACACTCTCCCCGGCATCTCCTTCCCTCCGTGGGGAGGCGCTGGGGCAGGAGGGTGAGTCTTGCCTCTGCTCGACATTTTTCTGCTACGCCCCCAAGCATGTATCCACGCCTGTGAAAATCGGCGTGCGCCGCTATGGATCACCGCCTTTATTATCATGATCGGAGTCACTTACGGCATTCTGATCGCTCTGCTGCAGCGCAGTCTCGGCGGCGAATTGCAAGGCATCCCGATCACCGGCATTCCGTTTTGGGTTCTCGCGCTGGGCAATATCCTGCCTGGCATCCTGATCGTGATCATGATCCATATCGGCATTATGCTGGTGGCCTGGCTCATGGCCAAGGCCGTTGGCGGACCGGGATTATTGGCGTTGCTCTATCGGGGCGCCGGTTATCTGCTCCCGTTGTTGTTACCGGCCTTGCCCGCCATCGCGTTCATGGTCGCCACCACCACGACGACCGCGCATTCCGCCGGACCACTACCCTGGCTTTATCTGGCGCTGGCCATTGTTGGCGCGGCCCTATTTTTCGCCGGCCTCTACCAAATATTTCGCGTCACCCAAAACTTTCAACCGAGCCGCGCGCTGTTTGCCGCTGTCCTGTTCATCGCTTTCTCGGCCTCAATTCTCAGCATGGCCTGATCACAAGCTGTGTTGAATCCGTTTCTACTAGGATTGCATAACAGGAGCGATAAAAATCGTGGTAAGCAACCTCGAGAACGGTAACAGTAGCCCTGAATTCCAGGGAGAAGCCAATGGCATCGCCACTAACCACCACAGACAAGACAAGCTACTTGTTGCTTTGTGACAATTTTGCTGGTGACACGGAGCGCCTCTCGAGGCAATTATATCAGTATGCATTCAAACGAATCATAACCGTGAATACTCCGCAACGCATCATGCCCTTGCTTGCGCGTGACGCTTTCGATGTTTTGTTCCTCACTATCGCTGCATCTTCGCTGGAAGACGCGGAACATATCCGCCTAATACGCGAACGGTTTTGCGAAGCGGGGCTTCCTATCTTGTTGATCACCGAGCCTGCCGCAGCGCAAGTCCGGAATTTAGCCCTGACTTATGGCGCTAATGACTGCCTGAACAAACCATGATTCAGGTCATCGCGACGGCGATCGACGCCAAAAGCCACTACACCGGGCGGCATTGCAGTCGCGTGCCCGAACCGGCCCTGTGCTGGCTGAGGCTGCTGCCGCCGCCGATGCCGGGCCCTTGGCCGATTTCCACTTTAACGACGCTGAAGAATGGCGAGAATTCAGGATCGGAGCCTGGCTCCATGACTGCGGCAAGGTCACCCCCCCGAGTACGTGATTGACAAGGCCACCAAGCTGGAAACGATTCATAATCGGATTCATGAAATCCGCATGCGCTTCCAAGATCAATGAACACATGATCTTCACCATCATGATGCTGGAGCAAATGCATTTCCCCCAATCGCTGCGGCGCGTTCCCGAATATGCCGGCAACCATCACGAGGGACTGCACGGTCGCGGCTATCCGCGCCGCCTGAGCGCCGAACAATTATCGATACCCGCGCGCATCATGGCGATTGCCGATGTTTTTGAGGCGTTGACGGCACCTGACCGGCCTTACAAGCGGCCCCACACTGTCTCAGAAGCCATCAGGATTCTTTACGCCTTGAAAAAGGATCGGCATATCGATGGCGGTCTTTTCGACCTGTTCCTGACCTCTGGCGCGTACTTGCGCTATGCCAAGCAATTTCTCAAGGCCGAACAGCTTGACGAGGTTAACATCACGCCTTATCTCAGTGACGTTTCCGCTCGGCTAGAGCATCCCTCTTGAACCTCAGCCAGCCTCCATTTGCCATCATTCCGCGCCAGTCGGCAGCCGCTGCTGTTGACATGGTTGAGGTTTTTGCCGCGATAGATCCTCTGCCTGACAAAGTCAGCCAAAGCTTCGACGCCGTGGCTCAATGCCCTAGCGTCAATGAATCCACGCCGCCGCTCGCTGCCGGGCGGCGGCTGGCGCAGGCCATCGATCGCGGCGAAGGCACTGGCCGAGTCAATTTCTACCACAACGCCCAACATTTCTGCGAAGTCCTGCTGTGCGCGCATTTCCTGTCTCTGTGGACCGATCTGGCCGCCGACGCCCGCCTGGAAATTGTGCTAGCAGCGCTGATGCATGACTTCCATCATGACGGTTATCCAAACGGCCCGATTCCTTTTCGCTTAGAGCGCCAGGCGATCCACCAGGCTACGCCCTTTCTGCTTGAGGCCGGCATCCCGGAAAAACAGCAACGGCGTCTATCGGCCCTGATCCTCGCTACCGAAATCGTCCACGGTCTGCCTATTGTGCGGGCTTGTTACACTCATCATATCGCCAACGCTCCTCTTCCGGCACTGCCTGTCGCTGCTCCTGAGATGACCGCTCTAGCCCAATATTCGATAGCAACGCAACAGACGCTGATCTTGTGTGAAGCTGATGTGCTGCCCTCGGTCGGTTTAACCATCGAACACGCGATCTGCTTACAGGATAAGCTGTCTCTTGAGAGTAGCGTTCCCCTCCAAAAAGAAGACAAACTCCGCTTTATCTCGGAAATTTTTCCAGGCTTTGTCATAGGTGTTTTTTTCCAACCGAACGTCGAGCGGCTTTATCAGTTTTTGCGCTCACGCCCCAACGATGTCTCGACTTCGTGAACGCATCGGGATGAGACTCGGCAGCCTGGCCCCGGTAGCTCTGCTAATGGCGAGCGCCTTCGCCTATCTGTGGGAGCCGCTACCGCTGCAAATCCTGCGCAACGCCATGTTCGATCAATACCAGCGCTGGCGACCACGGGTTTATCAGCCAGCGCCGGTGCGCATTATTGACATCGACGATGAAAGCCTGCGGCGCCTAGGGCAATGGCCCTGGCCACGAACGCAGGTGGCCGAACTCATCTCTCGGTTGCAAAACGCCCAACCGGCGGTCATCGCACTCGATGTCGTGTTCGCCGAACTCGACCGTACCTCACCCAAGGCCATCCTCGATCTGTGGCAAGTCCCGCCGTCGCTACGCCAGCAACTGGAGGCGCTGCCCGACCACGATGCAGTGCTGGCCCAGACGATGCGGCAGGGCCGCGTAGTGCTGGGTTTTGCCGTGGAGCAGGCCCGCCACCAGGCGAACAAGCCCGACATCAAGGCGCGCTATGTCACCGTCGGGGAAGCGCCGCACGCCTACCTGCATGCCTTTTCCAGCGCCGTCAACCCGCTGCCCATCCTCGCGGATGCGGCTGCGGGTCTCGGCGCGATCACGTTCATTCCTGATGCTGATGGCGTGGTCAGAAGAGCGCCGTTATTGATTCGCATCGGCGATACGCTAGCCCCGGCGCTGGCTGCCGAAGCGCTGCGCGTCGCTCAAGGCGCGCGCAATAATCTGGTCCGGACCGTTCCCGAACAGGGCGTGGGATTGGCTGAAGTCCGCATTGGCGACCTGCCCGTGCCCACCACCCCGAAAGGCGAGGTCTGGATTCATTACACCAAGCCCGTGGCAAATCGCTATATCCCAGCCTGGAAAGTACTGGCCGGCGAGGTTTCAGCCCAGGCGCTGGCGAACCATATCCTATTGGTCGGCGCCTCCGCTCAGGGTCTGCTCGATCTGCGTTTCAGTCCGATGGGTGGCGCCATGCCCGGCGTCGAGGTGCATGCCCAGTTGCTTGAGCAACTGTTGACGGGCGGCGGATTGGCGCGTCCTGCCTGGGCAGCCGCCATTGAATTCCTGATTATCCTCGGTGGCGGTCTCATCGTCGGAACGGTCGCGCTGCTGACGGAAGCGATCGTTTCTTTTTCGCTGTGCGCCGCATTGCTCGCCCTGCTCTGGGCCGGCGCCTGGCAGGCTTTCACCACACATGGATTGTTGCTTGACGCGGCGGGACCCAGTGTGGCGCTAAGCCTCATCTATGTATCCGCCAGCATTGTCCGCCACCAGTTGAGCGAGCAACGCCAGCGCTGGATCCGGCAGGCTTTCGCCCGCTATGTGTCGCCCAATCGGGTGAATTACCTGATCCAGCACCCGGACGCCCTGGAACTGGGTGGACGCCGCCAGCAGTGCAGTTTCGTTTTCACCGATCTGACCAACTTCACGCCCCTGATAGAGGGCATGGACCCCGGCGCAGCCGTGACCCTGCTTAATCACTACCTCGATCGCATGATTGCCATCGCCTTCTCACATCAAGGCACGCTGGACCGCATTGTCGGGGATGCGGTGGCTATCATGTTTTCCGCGCCGACGCCGCAGCCGGATCATCAACGCCGCGCACTCGCTTGCGCCCTGGAGATGCACCGCTTCGCCAAACAATACGCGGACGAACTCCAGGCGCGGGGCATTGCCTTCGGACAGACCCGCATCGGGATTCACAGCGGTGAAGTCATTGTCGGCAACTTTGGCGGCGGCGCGATCTTCGACTACCGCGCCCTCGGCGATCCGGTGAATGTCGCCGCGCGTTTGGAAGGCGCCAATAAACATCTTGGTACGCTGATCTGCGTATCTGAAGCCACGTTGGCCGGTTGCCCCAACTGGCCAGCGCGGCCGATTGGCCGTATTTTGCTGAAAGGCAAGTCACAACCTCTAATGGTTTTAGAACCTCTGGATCCCCAACAAGGCAATGACCCCGACGCCACTTATCAAGCCGCTTTTGCGCAGATGCGCGCCGAACAACCGGAAGCCCTGAACACCTTCACGAATCTGGCGGATCAACGCCCTGACGACCCACTCGTTGCCTTGCATCTTGCCCGGCTCCGCGCAGGAATAACTGGCGATTTGCTGCTCATGATTGAGAAATGACTGGCAACCATCTCAACGCACTGTAATTTCGACCCGGCGATTGCGCGGCTCATCGGTGTTGTCCGGCGTGGGCACGAGCAGATTTTTCTCACCGTGGGATTCGATGCTGATGCGGTCAGGGCTGATCACTGAAGCATCGAGTTGGCTGATCATTGCGGCGGTCGAACGGGCGCGCGCCAGGCTCAAGCGCGCATTCAGGTCGGCGTCGCCCACGGTATCCGTATGGCCGATGACCGAAATGTCTGGCGCGGGGCGGCGGCGGATCTCGGCAAAAACCTTGGGCAAATCAGCTTCGGACTCCGGCGTCAAGACGTCCGTACCGGCTTCGAAATAAAGCAGGAAGCTGACCGGTCTCTCTGGACTGGCCGCCAGCGCCTCGCCAAAGTCCTTGGCGATTTGTTTCTCGCTGACTTCAAAGGTCTTGCCCGCAGCACCGCCGATGTCTGCGCCCTCGCGGCCTTTTTCAAGCAGCGTGACGCCTTCACGCGCCTCGACCACCACCTTGCCGGTCGTGCCGTCATCGTTGGGAAGCAACACGACATAGTTTTTGGCGCACCCGGCTAAACTCAAAGCCATGACTATCAACGCTATCTGGCCTAGGGTCAGGTCATTTTTATTATAAAAATCAGGAGACATCATGTTCAATCCTTTCCTTCAACCGTGACCAGAAAATGAGTGCCGCGGATGCCGATGTTACCCGCCGGCGTTTTCAGGGAAACTGCTTCCGGCTTCAATTTAGCGATGACCCCAGAGATATAATTCAGCGAGCCTTGACTCATGCTGGCGTCCAGTTTCAGATCACCTTTGCTCGGTGAATAAAGATAGTCATCGACGACCAGTTCGGTATCGGGCCCTAGCGACATGACTGTGTTGTCTTTCAAGGTGACGCCCATGCTGCCCTCGCTCCCGGTCTTCAGAACATAGCCCAGTTGTAGGGGAGTGCCTGGCTCGGCCTGGATGGTTTCGCCTGCCGCCAACACCATAGCCTCGCCTTGGACCGTTTTTACATAACCAATCACCGGATCTTCCATCGCTAAAGCATTTGCAGTCCAGAAAAACACCGCTGCCAGAACCCATAATCGCATGGTCGCCATATTCAATCTCCTTCGCCTACCGCATTGAGTGCTGTTACCGTTGAACTATAGTAATCCTTTACAGAAAGATGGAATTGAGTTTTGGAATTTCTCAAAGTGAGCAAGGCTATAGTCCTGCTAAAGTGTCGTCACTTAACAGCCACCGTCCCTAATCCAACAAATTGAGGGACGAAAGACCACTACTCAATGCAAGGCCACCCTACTCCCTGCGCGCTGCTAGCCAAGCGCGGTCTGGTTTCGATCCTCAGTCCAGCCTGATACTCTTACCCATTCATCGACGCATGTTCAACGATTGCGGAGGTAGCGGGTGCGATCTCAAACGGCGATTTTCAATAAACTCGTTCGCGACTTCATGCGCGAACGTCCGCCGATGGTGTTATCGGGCGCGACCTGCGCCGAAGCAATCCAACAAATGTCTGGCGACCACATTTCCAGCGTACTGGTCACCGACTCAAACGGGCGCTTGTTGGGCATTCTGACCAAGCAGGATGTGACGCGGCGCATTGCCTTTCGGGTTCCTCCCGAAACGCCCGTTGATCAAATCATGACCCGCCGGGTGCTAACAATTCCCGCGGGTGAATACCTCTATCACGCCATTGGTCGGATGCGGCGCTACAACCTGCGTCATTTACCGGTGCTTGACGAACATCGCGCGGTGATCGGCATTCTCGACATGCATGACGCCCTGTCGGCGGCCTCCGCGCAGATGATGCAACAAATCGACCTGATCACGCACGAAGGAACTCTTGAGGGACTGCGTAAGGTCAAGACCGCCCAGGTGGAGCTGGCGGCTGAATTGCTGGATGACGGACTGCCCGCTCCCGAGATTCAGGCGCTATTGACCCATATCAACAATGACATCTACCGCCGGGTCACCGATATGTGCATCGCCAGCCTGGTTAGCGAGGGTTGGGGTCATCCGCCAGTCGAGTTCTCGATCATTGTCATGGGTTCCGGCGGGCGCGGCGAGAATTTTATCGGCCCCGATCAGGATAACGGCTTCATCATCGACGACTATCCCGACGAAGAGCACAACCGCATCGACAGCTATTTCATGGAGTTGGCCAGTCGGTTAGTGACTACCCTCGACACCGTCGGTCTACCACTCTGTCGCGGTTATTGCATGGCGATCAATCCCATGTGGCGCAAGACGCTGTCGCAATGGTTTCGCCAACTGGATGGCTGGGGGCGCAAGCGCAATCGGATTGCTCTGCAATTATCGGATATCTTTTTCGATTTCCAGCCGGTGTGGGGACACCATCCGGATCTGGCTCGCCGTTTGCGCAGTCATGTGACTACGGTGTTCCGCGAGGATCGGGCGTTTTTGCGGGCCATGTATGAGGAGACCAGCGACCATAATGTGGGCCTGGGTTTGTTCGGCGGTTTCGTCACGGAAAAGGAGAATGCTTATTATCGGGGGCAAATCAATCTGAAGCATCACGCACTGTTGCCGCTGGTCGAAAGCGCACGGTTGTTCAGTCTTCGTGAAGGTATTGAGCAGACGGGAACCCTGGCGCGCATCGACGCCCTGCACGATCTGGGCATTCTCAATACCACCGAACGCGAAGACCTCAGGAGCGCATTCGTTCAGATCACCAATTTGCTGTTGAGCCAACAGATTGCCGATTTCCGGATTGGCCGGAAAATTACTTACTTTATCCATCCCGACAGTCTATCGAAGCGGGTCAAGGAACATCTAGCGGACGCCATGAAAGCCATTGACCGGGTGCGCGACCGGGTGCGCACCGAGTTGACCGGCAACCTTGGCTGATTTCGATAGAAATTGCGCTTTTTGGGAAAAGAAAATGAAATCAAGATTGGCTTTTGCCCTAGTGTTTGTCGCCATCGCCACGCTGGCGTTAGCGGCGGTAGTAGGGTCGCTTGGGCTGGCGCTGGCGGAAATGGCCCGGCGCGGCGAACTGGCGCATCCAGCGACCTTCGATCCCTGGGGCTATGTCATGCACTATGGAGCGGTCTCCGGGTTCTTCCTGATCGCGGCGGTCGCCGCTGCCTGGCTGTTTTTTGACCAGGGCTTCGCCGCGCCGTTGACCAGCCTGACGCGCAGTTTGCTGAATACTCTGCGCACCAACCCCGATCATGAAATCCAGTATGCCGGACCGAATCAACTGGATCCGCTGTTCCAGGCGGTTAACGAGTTGACTCGGCGCCTGGCCGCGCATCATCGTGAGTTGGTGCAGGCCATGACTGCCGCCACCGCCCGGGTCGAGGAGCAGAAAAACCGCCTGGAAGCCATTCTACGGGATTTGCAGGAAGGGGTCGTGGTCTGCAATCTCAACAATCAGGTGCTGCTTTATAATCAGTTAGCCTTGAAAATCCTGCATGTCACGGGTGAACTGGGTTTGGGGCGGTCGCTGTTCACCGTGGTCAGTCGCGAACCGATTTCCAACGCCTTTCGCCGCCTGCGCCTGCGCGTGGCCGAGGGCCGGCACCACGATCACCCACTGGGCATCACGACCCGCCTGGTATGCGCGACCACCGATGGCCTGTACACCCTGCATGCCCAGATGACTCTGATCCTGGGCGCGGAGGACTTACCCACCGGCTATGTCGTGACCTTTAATGACATCACCGAAGAATTGGCGGCGCTGGGTAAACGCGACCGTCTGTTGCGCGAAGCGACTGAGGGACTGCGGGCGCCGGTCGCCAATCTGCGCGCGGCGGCGGAGATGCAAGCCGCTAATCCCGATATGGATATCGCCGCGCACCGCACTTTCGATGAGGTGGTTTTCAAGGAAAGCGCCGCGCTCAGCGAGACGGTGAATCGATTGTGCCGGGAATACCGCGATGTGATCATCGGCTATTGGCCCATGACCGATGATTTATCTGCCACATTGCTGGAAATGGTGGCGCAGCGCTTGAGGGAAACCTCGGATATCTCGGTAACTGTGGTTCACCTGCCGCAATGGCTGCATGGCGATAGCCACTCCATTATTTCGCTGAATGAATATCTGATTCGCTGCATCAGCGCCTATAGCGGCGTCAAAGCGTTCGATATCGGCGCTGAAACCGGGCCACGCCAGATTTATATCGACATCACCTGGCGAGGTGAACCGCTGCCGGCGGGTTTTCTTGACAACGGGTTGGACACGGTGCTGCCGGGCGCTCCGGGTGGATTGACCGTGCGCGATGTGCTGGAACACCACCAGAGCGAGCTCTGGAGCGACCGCTGTGGGGACGGATTAGCCCGGGTGCGGGTGCCAATGCCGGCGGCGCGCGGCGTGCATACCGCCAGCGAATTGCCGCCACGCCCCGAGTTTTATGATTTCAGCCTGTTGCAAGAACAGCCGGCGCCCGGCGGCGATCTTGCCGAGCGCGCCCTCAAGACGCTGGAATATGTGGTGTTTGATCTGGAAACCACGGGCCTTAAACCATCCGAGGGCGATGAGATCGTCTCCATCGCCGGAGTGCGCATTGTTAATGGCCGCATTCTAACCGGCGAAACCTTCGACCGACAGGTGAATCCCGGTCGCCCTATTCCCAAGGCGTCGACCCGCTTTCACGGCATAACCGACGAGATGGTGCAAGGCAAGCCGCCCGCGCATCTGGTGCTGCCGCAGTTTCGCCAGTTCGTCGGCGATGCGGTGCTGGTTGCCCATAACGCGGCGTTTGACCTGAAGTTCCTGAAACTGAAGGAGGCGGAAAGCGGAGTGGTTTTCAATCAGCCGGTGCTGGATACGCTGCTGTTATCCGTATTCCTTGATGATCAGAGTATCGCGCACAATCTGGACGCCATTGCCGAACGCTTTGGCGTACAAGTATCAGCCCGGCACACGGCTTTAGGCGATGCTCTGGTAACTGCGGGAATCTTTGTCCACATGCTGGCGTTACTGGAAGACCTGGATGTGACCACCCTCGGTCAGGCCATCGCGGCATCCTCAACCATTGTCAAGGTGCGGGCACAGCAAAAGCAGTTTTAAATTCGCTTGAAAGCAGGTTCCTACCCTACGTATCGGTATTTGGCATAACTTGAGGACGACCTGATGGCGTCGCCTGATTCAAGGCTCTGGTCCGATGGCTGGAGCCGTCTGCGCGAGGCGCTGCTTAATCCGCGCATCGATCCGGAAAAACTGGAGAAGGCGTTGCGCGCGGCGCGGGCGCGGCAACCGTTGCCGGTGGTCTGGCTGCTCGGCAAGGCGCAGGCCGGCAAGACTTCGATCATCCACGCCCTAACCGGTAGCCCGACCGCCGAAATTGGCGACGGTTTCCAACCCTGCACCCGCACCGCCCGGTTTTACGACTTCCCCGCCGAGGTCCCGGTCGTCCGCTTTCTCGACACCCGGGGTTTGGGCGAGGTGGCCTACGATCCCGCTGAAGACATTCGCTATTGTGAATCGCAAGCGCACTTGGCGCTGGGGGTCATGAAAGTCGCCGATATTCGTCAGGATGCGGTTTTCGCCGTGCTGCGCCAGGTCCGCCGGCGTCACCCAGAATGGCCGGTGCTGATCGCGCAAACCGGGTTGCATGAATTCTATCCGCCGGATGCCGACCACCTGCTGCCCTATCCCTACGACCAACAACCGTGGTCGTCGCGCATTCCCCACGAGCTGCTGCGCGCCTTGCAGGCGCAACGGGAGCGCCTGGGAACCCTGCCGGGGTCAGCGCCGATTTACTGGGTCGCTATTGATCTAACCCTGCCCGAAGATGGTTGGACGCCGGTTGACTATGGACTGGAGGCGCTGTGGGCCGCGATCGGTGATGTGTCCGCGCTAGGCTTGCAAGCGCGCCTGCGTGGCGATCCCGGCGTGCGCGAGGTCCATGCGCGCGCGGCCTATCCATATATCGTCGGTCATGCGCTGGCCGCCGCCGGCATCGGGGCGTTGCCGGTCATCGATCTGGTGGGAGCACCCGCAATCCAAGCCAAGCTGCTACATGGTTTGGCAACCTTGCATGGACAGCATTGGGACCGGCGCATGGCTTCCGAATTTCTCGGCCTGCTCGGCGTGGGCATGGGCGCCGGTTATGTCACTCGATTGCTGGGTCGGGCAGTGGTTAAACTTGTCCCGGGTTGGGGGCAAACAGTGGGGGCGGTGTGGGGAGCAACCGCCAGTGGCACGACCACCTACGCGCTCGGTCAGGCTGCCAACGCTTATTTCATGCGGCGCCAAAGCGACACCCCGGTGGATGCCGTAGCGATCCGCCGTATTTATGCCGAGGCGCTGGTGAATGGGGCGAATGTTTTGGAAGGAAAGCATTGAATACTGGATTGCTGGATTAATCACCACGGCCTGAAGCCGCACTTGGGGGTATCGTTGTGAAACTGCTGGCGCTGGAAACTGCAACCGAAGCCTGTTCCGCAGCTGTATGGGTGGATGGCGCAGTGTTTGAGCGGTATGAACTGGCGCCGCGCCGCCATGCGGCGCTGATTCTGCCGATGATCGAGGCGGTGCTGGCGGAGACCGGGATAAAAATCAATCAATTGGACGCCCTGGCGGTCGGACGCGGACCCGGTGCTTTCACCGGAGTTCGTATTGCGCTAGGTATTATCCAGGGTATTGCCTTTGCCAGCGATCTGCCGGTCGCGCCCGTATCCACCTTGGCGGCGCTGGCCTTTGGCGTAGCCCGGGAAACCGGTCAGATGCGGGTGGCCGCCGCGCTGGATGCCCGCATGGGAGAGGTGTACTGGGGAACCTGGATAATCGACGGGGAAATCGGAGAACTACTGGGTCTGGAACGGGTTTGCGCGCCTGCCCAAGCCACTGCCCCGCCCGGCGAATGGTTTGGAGCCGGAACCGGTTGGGCCGCCTATTCCCAAATCCTGTCACAACGCCTGACTGTAAGCGGCTGGCAGGGCGACTGTTATCCACATGCGGGGGATGTGGTTCGTTTGGCCGCTGCTCCCGGCGGGCGCAGCGAATGGTTAACCGCCGAGCAGGTGCTGCCGGTCTATTTGCGTAATCAGGTCGTGGGTCAACTGTCAACGGCGTCCACCTAATGCGCATTGCGAATATTTGGCATTGGATCGTCATTCGCGGTAAGCTCCCCCTGCTGTAGCTAAAAAGACAAAAAGCTTGACTGCCTGGAGGATATGCCCATGAGTACTGCGATAATTACCGATCCTGTCCACAGCAAGGCGCTGCCCGACCTGGTGGCCAAATTACTGACTGCGCGCCAGGAAAGTCTGGTGCTCTACCATAAACTGGCTGCGATGAAACCCTTCACGCTGGCCGATCCAGCCCGGCATCGATTGCGAAGATTTCAACAGGCGCTGATGGATTATCTGGCGCTGGGACCGTTCGAGGTCTATCAGGCCCTAGAAGAGCAACCCGCCGATTCGCCTTATCATCAGGCGCGCGAACTGGCCCGGCAGCTTTATACCCGCATCGCCTGCACAACCCAGGTCGCTCTGGCCTTCCACGATCGCTATGATGGCGATTTATCCGAGCCAGCGCTGGCGCAACTGGATCAGGCGCTTTCGCAACTGGGCGAATCCCTGGCGACCCGTATCGAACTGGAAGACCGGATTCTGGCCGCCGTTAACAAAACCCAAACCCGGATAGCGGCTTAACTTCCTATTAAATTTCAATTAGTAACCCCTGAGCCACGCCGGGCGCAATGACGTCCGGCCGGTCAGCGCCCCAGCCAGTTGGGCGAGTAATCGCTCACGGTCCCTGGGTAGTTCGCCAGCCAGCGCCAAGGCATTGGAGGCATGGTTGGAACGAAACACTAGCGGCGTAGGCGGATTTAACCGCTCAATCAGCCGCACCTGTTCCGCCAGCAACGCCTGGTCATCCTGCTCCTGGAACGGTTCGCGGAACTTGCGATGAAATTCATCATGAATCATCGGGTCCAGCATGAGCTGTAAGGTTGAGAGATAATCCAGCTCCACCCGGTTGACCAATTCAGCGGTGGCGTCGATGTGCTCCCGCCAGTAGATTTGTCCGCCGACGCCGAGAATCACCGTCGCCGAGAGCGTCAATCCCGCCTGTTTGGCTTTGGTCAAACCAGTGGCCATCGCTTCCGGCGTTGCGCCCTTGGTAATGCGTTTCAGTAGATCCGCCGAGCCAGTTTCAATGCCGTAATACAACAGTTTCAGGCCGTTCTCGCGCAGCACCGTCAGTTCTTCCACCGACTTCTTCAACAGATTGGCCGGCAGCGCGTAGCTGGATACGCGCTCCAGGCGGGGAAAGGCGGCGCGCAGCGATTCCAGCAGCATCAATAGATGATCGGTCGGCGCGGCCAGGGCATCGCCATCGGCCAGGAACACTCGTCGGATTCCCGGATCAACTTGCGCGATAGCCTGGATTTTGGCCTGAACTAGCTCCAGCGGTCGGACCGCAAAGGACTTGGTGCGGTACATGGAACAGAAACTGCAATGGTTGAAACTGCATCCCAGGGTCGCTTGCAGAATGAAACTGCTTGCCTCCGAGGGTGGCCGCCAAAGCGGCATGTCGTAATGGATCAGCATCGTGAATTTCTCAGGTTAATCCGCCGTGGGCAGGACCTCGGGAACGGCAATATCGTGCTGCCGACAAGCGGCGGTCAACGTATTCAGCAGCAGACAGGCAATCGTCATCGGCCCCACCCCGCCCGGCACCGGGGTAATCGCGCTGACGACTTCAACCGCCGAGGCGAAATCCACATCACCCGCTAACCGACCTTTGCCATCGGAGGTAGGAACGCGATTGATGCCGACATCGATCACCGTCG
>JAGRHM010000388.1 GCA_020445005.1 Candidatus Competibacteraceae bacterium
CCCTCACGGGCGCACTACCCCGCAGTTTGCTGCGGGGTCGTTTATTCATTGACCGCATCTAACCCCTTGATCCTAGCGATTGATGCTCATCACATTGGCCCGATCCACCATTCGGATCACAGGAAAATTTACAGGACCCAACTTTTTACACGTATCTTCAGGTTACCCGTTCCAGCATCACCACGAACTCATCGCCGCCCAGACGGGCTACCATGTCGCCTTCGCGGACACAGGTCGCCAGCCGTTCGGCGACCTGTTGCAGCAGCAGGTCGCCGTAGTCATGACCTAAGGTGTCGTTAAGCGTCTTGAAATGGTCGAGATCGATAAACAACAGCGCTCCATGCCGTTGGTTGCGAGCACTGGCCGCCATCGCCCGGTGCCAGTAACAATCGCCGATTCGGCAACTGGGTCAGGGGATCATAGAAAGCCAGATTCTTGATCTGGTTTTCTATGGCCTTGCGCTCGGTGATGTCCTGGTTAACGATAACTGCGCCCTTGATGCGCCCATCGTCTCCACGGATGGGTACAGCGAAGTTGAGGATGATCTTGTGCGTACCATTGAAACACTCAATTTCGATTTCTTCGTCCAGCGACGTTTCGCCTTTCTCGATAGCCCGCGCTCCCGCCCATTCATGCGGTTCGATCCGCTTTCCGTTCTCCAGTCACCACGCTTTGTATTCGCCGAATCGTTCAATGCCGACCGAGCGCCCGCCCGCCCAAATGTGCCGCCCGGCCGGATTCTGCGCGAAAGCGAACAGCTTTTGCGATCTGTTATGGATATTCTGCCGGTAGGGATCTTTATCATGGACGCTCAGGGAACGATTGTTTCGGCCAACCGTATGCGGTCCTGTGCTCTTGATGATTGAGCAAGGATGTCGGTAACGGTAATGACATTCCTTGACCTGCGTCAAGGAACCTCATCCCGCATCTTGCGACAATACGCGCTTAGCCGGCGGTCGACACGCGGATCGTCCGTCTCTGACCATCAAGGAGACCCGGGGAAATGAGCGCAACCTTTACCAAGGCCATGGCCCGCAACATATTCTATGGCGGGACCGTGTTTTTCATTCTGCTGTTTCTGGCCCTGACCTTTCATACCGTCCGGCAGATTCCGCAGCGCATTCCCAGCGAAACCCCCTCGCCAGCGGTCGCGCGCGGCAAAGCGTTGTGGGAAACCCGTAACTGCATCGGTTGCCACACCCTGCTGGGCGAAGGCGCCTACTTCGCGCCGGAACTGGGCAATGTCTATCAACGGCGCGGCGCGGAATTCATCAAAATCTGGATCAAAGTGCAACCGACCAAGGTGCCCGGCCGTCGGCAAATGCCGCAATTTCACTTTACCGACGAGCAGTTGGATGATCTGGTGGAATTTCTGAAGTGGACCTCGGAAATCAACACTGAAAACTGGCCGCCCAATATCCAGGGTTAAAGAGGCTTCCGCCATTGACAGCGAGGAATGATTGATGATGCATTTGCAATATAAATCCCAGGCGGTAGCCAAACCCTATTTCATCGCCGCCA
>JAGRHM010000389.1:0-264 GCA_020445005.1 Candidatus Competibacteraceae bacterium
GCGGGCGCATTCGGCAACGGTGCTGGCGGTCGTCATCACATCGTCGATCAAAGCGACCCGCGATCCGAACATGCACCGCTCCATAACGAAAGCCCCCAGCGGGTTGATCTGGCGAGCGCGGGCGTCGAGCCGGATTTGCGGCGTTGTATAGCGAATGCGCCGCAAACCTTCCGCTATCAGGGGAATCTGGCAACGACGGGCCGCGGCGCGCGCTAATTCCATGGCCTGGTTAAAACCACGTTCGCGCAGGCGCAACGGATGCAG
>JAGRHM010000389.1:334-6456 GCA_020445005.1 Candidatus Competibacteraceae bacterium
TGACTCAATCGACCATTGAATTTGAGCCGACGAATCAAAGAGTCCAGGGGTGGTCGATAGCAAAATGGGGCAAATGCGCGGTCATAATCGGGAAGCTGCGCACAGCACTGGCTACACCGGCCCACCCGATTGTCTAACGATAAAGGCAGAGCGCAAATCGCGCAGGCGTGGCTGTTGCGCGGTAGATCGGCGGCGCAACCGGCGCACAGGTCGCGGCCTGCCGCCCCTGCCGCTCCGCAGAGCAGGCAGATGGGAGGTAGCAAGAAGTGATGAAGCCGCTCCAGCCGGGGAGCGAGCCAGTCGCGCATTCTCATGGTTGACAAGAGCAGGAGCGTTCCCGAACAGGACGGGTTAACACAGGCATTTGTTTATCTTAAATAAATTAAGGGTTGAAATTATGCATATTCTGGAACAGAGCGAAGAAACCACGCTAGGCAAGATCGCCCGGGGGGCCTCCGCTAAACGGGCCTCTACCCTGATGAATTATGGCAATGTGATTGCCATTTTGATTCCATTTCCGCTGCTGATTTTCTGGTTTGGCGCATCGATGCTGGTCTATGCCATGAATCGCCATCACCCGAATCCCAAAGTAGGCCACTATACTCAACAGGCAGCTTATCGATTTTATGGGATTACGGGATTTTTTATTGTCATCGCCACTTTTATCCCTGGCGGTGGATGGGGGTGGCATTTGCTGGCCTGGATTGTGGCGGCGCTGATTCTGATTCCCTGGTCCATTCTCGATCTTCGCCGGATTTACCGGGATGAATGGGTCGATATTCCTCTGGATGACCAAGGACATCCCCTGCCTAGCGTACTCATTTAGCAGACTTCGACACCTCTATATGAACGACCTGGTTCATTCCCTAGAAGATATCGGATTACCGCCGTTTCTGCAGGAACTGGGCAGTGTGGCAATTGCGTTGCTGGATGAAAACGGCAGCGTACTGGCCGCCAATCAAGGCTTTCTGCGCTTGGCGCCGCCGCGGGACGCTTCCGATCAATCCTGGGATGTTCGCTCGTTGTTTGTCAATCCGCGTCTTGAAGATATCAAGGCGCTGGTGCCGTATCACGGTGGCGCATTATTGCTCTACCGAGGGATTCTGAATATCGCGATTGGTGATCAGCCCTGCCGTTCCCTGCAAGGGCATATTTACCGCTGGCAAGAGGGGCGGTTGCTGGTGGCGGCTGAACATGACGTGGAAGGTCTGGAGGTGCTGGGCGCGACAGTGATGCAACTGAATGAGGAGTTGACGGAAACTCAGCGGCAATTACTGCGGGCCAACCGGGAACTGAAGCGCAATGAAGCCACGATCCGGGAATTGATGCAGACCGATCCGCTAACTGGCGTCGGTAACCGGCGCCGGCTGGACGAAGCACTGGCGGACGAAGTCGAACGCAGCCAGCGTTATCAGCACGCTCTGTGTCTACTAATGACCGACCTGGATCATTTCAAGGATGTTAACGACTATCACGGTCACACTGTGGGCGATGAGGTACTCAAGCAATTTGCCCTGCTGTTGAGTGAACACTGTCGACAGAGCGACTTGGTCGCGCGCTTTGGCGGCGAAGAGTTTGTCATTCTGTTGCCAGACACCTTGCTGGAGGATGCAGTCGCCTGCGCGGAGCGTATCCGCCAGCAGTTGGAGTCGCAACCACTCGTGGGACAGGTCGGGCGAGTGACCGCCAGTTTCGGCGTAGCGATGCTGGACCGGGATGAAGAGAGCGGTGATCTCATGCGACGTGTGGATCAAGCTCTTTATCGTTCCAAAAAGGAAGGCCGTAATCGGGTCACGCAGTCGGTGGTTGCCGGACAGAACGCCGTGCCGGATGTGGGTTGTTGTTAATTTTCAGGAACGATAGTCTGTCGTTTGCACCAGATCGATTTAGAATATCTATAAATACTCCAGAAAAGTTATTATACTTTCTCTTATGAGCATCAGAGCCTTCGCTTGACCAGGGAAAAGTTAGATGACTGAAATCGAAGTATTATTATCCGGGCGATTAACTATTAACGAAGCTAAGGCGTGGCGAGAGGAATGGATTAATCGACTGGCTGAATGCGAGCAACTGGTCGTGGATGCGCGTGAGTTGGCAGCAGTGGATACGGCTGGTCTGCAACTCCTGATCGCGTTGCGGCGCAGCGCCGAGCAAGCGGGCAAGCAGGTTCGATTGGCTGCACCACCGGCAGGCGCCTTGTTGACCGCCTTGGTCAAAGCAGGATTTCGGGGGGGGGAGGAATCAGAATCTGCGAAACCCCAGGACCCATTCTGGTGGGGGAAGGACTGAGACAATGACCAGATCAATGAATCCATCAGACACGTTCCGGCAAGAAGCAGCTGATCTGCTGGCCACTCTCGAAACAACCCTACTCGATCTTGAGGAAACACCCGATGACCGCGATCTGATCGATCAAGCGTTTCGTTGCCTGCATACGCTCAAGGGATCCGGCGCAATGTTCGGCTGGGAGGCGCTAGCTGCGTTTACCCATCATATCGAAACGGCTTTCCAGAAGGTGCGCGATGGCGTACTCAAAGCCAGCCGCGATCTGGTGACGTTGACGCTGGCCGCGCTCGACCACATTCAAGTGTTGCTGGAACAACCGGAACAAGCCGATCGGGTGCGTGGCGACGCTTTGCTGGCCGCCTTTGTGGATTTGGCGGCGGCTGCCAGCGATCGTTCTTCTCGCGGTAAATCGTCGTTGCCCGCAAGTCAGCGCAAGCCGGGGCATTCTGCCAATTCAGGCTCTGAACGGGTGTTTCGCATTCATTGGCGTCCTGGCCACGACGTTCTAGCGCTGGGCGGCAATCCACTGCTGTTACTGGATGAGTTGCGGTCACTGGGCAAATGTGCGGTAACGCCCATGACGGATCAGATACCGGCTCTGGAAGCGCTGGATCCCACCCGTTGCTACCTGGGTTGGCACATCGTGCTGACGACCTCAGCAGACCGGACCGCTCTGGATGATGTGTTCATTTTCGTCGCCGATCAATCGGAATTGGTCATTGACGAAATTCCCGTGACTGCGGAAACACCGCCCCGGCTGGGCGAAATTCTCGTCGAACGTGGCGATGTTCAAGCGGCCGATGTTGAAGAGGCGCTCAGCCGACAGCAACGCCTGGGCACCTTATTGGTGCAGTCCGGCAAGGTTTCCAAGGAGCGCGTGGCGTCAGCGCTTGGCGAGCAACGTCATTTGCATGAAGCGGCGAAAGCCCACGAATCCGCGGCGTCCAGCAGCACGATCCGCGTTCCGGCAGAACGTCTTGACAGTTTGATGGATCAAGTCGGCGAACTGGTGATTGCTCAGGCCCGGCTCCAGCAAACGACTGTTAATGCCGATAACCCTCTGCTCAAGTCGATTGCTGAAGACATCGGACGGTTGGCCGCCGAGTTGCGCGATACCACGATGGGTGTGCGGATGCTGCCGATCGGTACGCTGTTCGGACAGTTTCGGCGGGTGGTCCGTGATTTGTCGCGGGATCTGAGCAAATCGGTGGAACTCACGATGGCCGGTGAGGATACCGAACTGGATAAAACGGTGATCGAAAACCTCAAGGATCCACTTGTACACTTGATTCGCAATGCCATCGATCATGGCATTGATACAGCCGAGCAGCGCCAGGCGCAAGGTAAGCCAACCGCCGGGCGGGTGCATCTGTCCGCAGTGCATTCCGGCGCACAGGTGCTGATTACTATCGAAGACGATGGGCGCGGCATCAACCGCGTTGCCACTCGCACCAAGGCGGAGGAGCGTGGCTTGATCCAACCTGGACAGGAAGTCACGGACGCCGAACTGTTCGCCTGCATCTTCGAAGCCGGCTTCTCAACCGCTGCTTCGGTGACTAACATTTCCGGACGCGGCGTCGGCATGGATGTGGTGAAAAGAACCATCGACAGCTTACGCGGCAGCATCGATGTCGCAAGTGTAGCGAATAAGGGAACTGCGATCACGCTCAAGTTGCCGCTGACGCTCGCCATCATCGATGGCTTGCTGGTGCAGATGGAGAATGAACGCTATGTAGTGCCCTTGTCCGCCGTCGAAGAATGTGTGGAACTCAGCCGCCAGGAGGAAGAACACTCTGGCGGACGAGGTTTCCTCAACATCCGTGGCGAAATTGTCGCGTTCATCCGCCTGCGTCAGCTACTTGGGGTGCCAGGCGCTGCACCGGATATTCAGAAAGTGGTGGTCGTCGCTCTGGGCGAGTCGCGGGTGGGGCTGGTTGTCGATCAAGTGATCGGTCAATATCAAACCGTGATCAAGTCGCTCTGTCGGCTGCATCGTGATTTAGAAGGCTTTTCCGGCGCGACCATTCTGGGCGATGGCAGCGTCGCGCTCATCCTCGACATTCCTCATTTGATCAAATTTGCCCGTGAACGCGAGACCGCGCTCAGGACTGTCTGAGTCCGCCGCCCATTTTACTACTTTTGGAGATTCCTCATCATGCGTTTTACTATCAAGGCTCGGCTTGCAGCTTCCTTCGCAGCAATCTTGACACTCACCGCTATTTCCGCCTACCTGAGCATCAACAATCTTGGCAATCTCAACGAACGATTGAACAGCACAATCACCGGCCCCGTCGAACGGACCAAGCTGGTGCTCGAACTCCAGTCCAACCTTGGAAGGCTGGTTCGCTCCGAGAAAAATATTATTCTGGAAACCGAAGACGAGGGCATGAAAGCGAGCGCTGCCCGTATCCAGAG
Source organism: Candidatus Competibacteraceae bacterium (assembly GCA_020445005.1). Classification (GTDB taxonomy): domain Bacteria; phylum Pseudomonadota; class Gammaproteobacteria; order Competibacterales; family Competibacteraceae; genus UBA2383. The sequence goes on from JAGRHM010000389.1 coordinate 5,036, forward strand.
CATGCGAGCGGACATTCAAACCAAGCTGACCCGCTATCGGGAGCTGGCGACTGCGGAAGGTCTCAAGAAGTTGGATGCGTTTCTGCCGGTCTATGAAGAGTTCCAAAAATCTCAGGACGAACTGGTGCGGCTGGGGCTGCTTAATTCGAACGTCCGGGCAATGGCCTTATCGCTGGGACCGGGCAATGAGGCGTTTGAAGCGGCGATGAAAGCGATTAAAAATGTCCAGAGCGCCCGTGAGCAAGAAAATAATGTCGGGGTGGATGGCCAAATCGGCCCGCTCCTGGGGCAATTGGCTGAACTCATGCTCCGGATTCAAAACGAGGAGCGGATCATAGTTCTGTTGAGCGACGAGGCCAAAATGCGCGAGCAGCAGAAGCTTGTCGAAACCTATTTGCAAGATATCCAGACCCTGCTGTCTACCATCCGGGGACGCGCCAACTCGGCGCAACGCGATGAGCTGCAACGCTTTACCGCCGCTTGGGAGGCATTCACAGCGATTGATCAGAAAGTGCGCGCCGCCACACTGGAAAATGGCAATAATCAGGCGAGAGAGATTTCACTCGGAAAAAATCGTGAACTCCTGTACAAGCTGGAAGCGATGATCAGTGAAATCACCACCATGAACAATAGCATTATGGAGGAAACGTCGAAGGAAACGGACAAGGCTTATGTCTCTTCACGCATCTTGCTACTTAGCATGGCGTTGCTCTCCGTTGGCATTGGCATTGGCGTGGCGCTGTGGATTTCGCTGACCATCAGCCGGGGTTTAGCGCGTGCGGGTGGGCTGGCTCAAGCGGTCGCTGAAGGCGATTTGACCCAGACGATTGATTACAAAGGACGCGAAGAAATCGGCGATCTGATCGGTCACCTGACGGCGATGGTCGAACGGTTGCGCGAGGTGGTCATGGATGTCTCCTCCGCCGCTGAAAATGTTGCGGCGGGCAGCGAGGAACTCAGCGCCAGCGCCGAAACCCTGTCACAGGGCGCTTCCGAGCAAGCCGCTTCGTCGGAAGAAGCGTCATCGTCGATGGAAGAGATGGCTGCCAACATTCGTCAGAGCGCCGATAACGCCAGCGAAACCGAGAAGATCGCCCGCCAGTCCGCCGCCGACGCCAATCGCAGCGGTGAAGTCGTCTCCAAAGCGGTGGCCGCGATGAAGACGATTGCTGAGAAAATCACGATCGTCCAGGAAATCGCCCGGCAGACCGATTTGCTGGCGCTGAACGCCGCGATTGAAGCGGCACGGGCCGGTGAGCATGGCAAAGGTTTCGCTGTCGTGGCCAGCGAAGTGCGCAAACTGGCGGAACGCAGTCAGACCGCCGCTTCCGAAATCAGCACCCTGTCCACGCAAACCGTGAGCGCTTCGGAAGAAGCCGGGCAGATGTTGGCCAAGCTGGTGCCGGATATTCAACGCACCG
>JAGRHM010000390.1 GCA_020445005.1 Candidatus Competibacteraceae bacterium
TTGCACCGGCGCATCGGCGCGCACCTCGCCAATATCGGTTTCCGGGGCCAGGATTTCAGCCCGCATCACCCGATGATCTTCAACGGCTACAAACAGATCGCCCTCCTTCAGATAATTTCCGGTCATGAACTCTGGGCGCGGCGTGACCACGCGCCCTGCGACTGGCGTTCGCAGGTAGGTTCTTTTTCGTTGCTCCTCAAGATAGGTTTGTTGGGCGCGCAATTGTTCAAGTTCAGCCTCTTTCGCCGCGACTTCCAGGGGCAAGGGCGGGCTTTTGATCAAACTTAAATTCGCCTCGGCGACCGTGACCGCCGCCTGATCCACCTCGGCGGTCTTGACAGCCTCTTCGTATTCCAGCGCCTTCACCACACCCTGTTGGTGAACCGGTTCGAGCAATTCCCGAACCTTGCGACTGTGCCTAGCGCGAACCTGAGCCGCGGCCAACTGTTGCCGGGCATACTCAATAGCTTCAGCTTTGGGGCCATGCTGAAGCAGTCCCAGTTCCGCCTGCTGGCGTTTGATTGCAGCGGCAGTCACGGCAAGATCTTGATCCTGTTGCCAAGCGCTGAGTTCAGCCAGCGCCTGCTCCGGGGTTACCCACTCATTTTCCCGGACCTGAACCTGCGTGACGATGCCGGATGTGACCGCATGAATCTCGGCGCGGGCGGTGGGAAACAGAGTCACCTCGCCGGTGACATCGTAGGAATAGGGCAGGAACGACGCTCCGGCCAGCAGCGCCAGCACGATCAGCCACAGCCGATAATGGCGTTGCGGATCGTCTTCAATAGGTTTCATTGCCGCCAGGCTGGCTTTGCTCCGGGCTGGCTGTCTCCCTACCGATTGATCTGAGTTGACCGCGCGCAGCGTGGTCTGCGCCTCCACCCGCGCTTGGGCTCGCGCTTCGATCCGCTGGCGCTTTTGGGTCCGTCGATAGAGCCACCAGCGCATCACCATCGCCACCAGAATCAAAAATAGCACGACACCGATGCCTTGATATTGGCTTTCCAGATAAACAGCCTTTGCCAGCATCACCACGCATAGCAGCAGCAGAACATAGGAGACGCTGGCGACGATGTATCCGACAAGGGCATACTTTTCCAGGGGCGCCAACCCCGCCGGTGGGCGACGACCGCGCAGGTACAGTCCCAGGACCTGAAATGCTCGATCCCGCAACCTGGGTAGTCCCAAGTGCACAGCCAGCCAAACATAGCCATCGCCCCACCAGAGTGGATTGGCGATAAATAGAAACGCCCCTAATCCCAGATGGCCTAGAAGAAAGGCGTAGGAACTCAGCGTAACACCGCTTTGATAGGTCAGCCGCCAGATCAGGATGCCGCTGACAAATAGCGTCAGCTTACTTAGCATCGCTGCTCTAGCCGCAGCCAGACGCTGCTGAGGCGGACGGGTGGCCGCCCGAATCGATTTGCCAACAAAGAAATGAGGGACGACGCCAAATTCCAATCGCAGTCCAAATTGTTCTACTAATCCACCCACATAGGCGACAGCCACACCCTGGGCGATTCGAGTGAACAGGTTACTGATGAATAACCCCAGCGTGAACTTGAACAGCAGATGCGAACCCGGATCGGCAAAGATTTCCAGCGCACGCTGGTACTGTGGCTGGTTGTATAATATCACCAACAACGCCAGGGGTATCCCAGGCGCCAACAACCAGGTTACATAGCGCAACCACCCGATGTGACGCGCCAGCCAGGCAAACGCCCGGTTAGGATTGAAGAATACCCAGCGATAGGACTCATGCTCTTGCTTGCCGTCATCGGCAGCCGCTGGCGTTATATCCTCCATAGCCGGCGACATGGGTTCGAGCAGTCCCAATGTAGCCATATCCTGATAAAACTGATGGAGTTGGTCAGCCGTGATCGCCAGATCAAACCGTTGCGCGAAATCGACCTGAATGACTTTAGGGTCAGCGGTGCGACTCAGCGCCTGACAGAGAAAGACCTCTTCCTCGCCTAACTCGAAGCGTTCGCCGCTGACCGGATTGCGTACCTGATAACGTCCGGCAGTTGCCGTGGACTCAAACTGCAAGTCCGGTCGCAACCGCCAGAGAATAGAGTCGTTTTGTCCGGCGCTTTCCGCCACACTCACCGCCTACGCCCGCGATCCAGCCAGGCGCTCATGACCCGTTCCTGCTGACGCAGAAATTCCTGCATGAGAGCAAAGTGTTCGGTCAGCGCAGCCGATCCCCCCCCTTGACGCAAGGGTAGGGTAGATTTTGGCAACGATGGAGCGGGTTTGGGGTGAATCCCTCCCGGCCCTTCTTTTTCAAAGGGGGGAGGTTTTTCATCATATTCAAAGGGCGGGGATATTTTCCTATTCTCAAAAAGCCATTGCCGCAATGGCTCCATCATCGATTCCGAGGGCTGAATCATCGGAATTGCGGTCGACAGGTAGGGCGCTGGCTCGACCACCGGTTGCGGCGTTCCGCCATAGAGAGGGTTCAAATCGACCGGAACGCCTTGGGCGAATAACTGGCCGAGCAGATGGCGCAACTGCTGATCAGCGCCGCGCCGGCGATCATCGCAGGATGCGGCAACATGCGGTCGGTTGCGGAGAATGTCGCGTACAAAAGCGGTCAAGTGACTTTCCGGCCCAGCTTCGATGAACACCCGCACGCCATCCCGATACAAGTTCTCGATGCTCTCGCGGAAGCGCACCGGGCGTATGTACTGGGCCGCGGCGGTATCGCGAATCGCTTCGGATTCGGTAGGAAACGGTTCCATCGTCACGCAGGAATACAGAACCCGGTCAGTTGGCGCAAAGTCCACATCCGCGAACAGGGTCCGAAACGCCTCCGCCATCGGCGCCATCAAGGGCGTGTGATAACCCCGATCGAGCACCAACTCCGTGCAGAATCCGCCTCGCTGTTTCAACGCGGCGTGAGCGGCGGCAATCGCCTCGGCGGGACCAAACAGAATGAACTGGTTGGAGCAATTATCCATGGTCAGATGCAGCCGTGCATCAGCCGTGAGGACATCCCGCGCCTCTTCCAGCGCCAGCGCGCCGACCGACAATAATTTGCCATCGGGAATCGCGCCCGCCGATTCCAGTTCCCGATAGAGCGCATTCATGCGCCGAATACACGCTCCCACTCCGGCCTGATCCAACCGAATGACGCCCGAGGCGACCAAGGCGGCATTCTCTCCCGTGCTGTGCCCAAGCAACACTTCGGCGCGAATGCCCAAGGTGGTCAACAGCGCAAATAATGCCTGATCGGCGGCGAATACCGATTCCGAGCCCAGTTCCATGCCTTGTAACTGCGCTTGCAGCCATTGCCGATCCGCGGCGTTCAATCCGGTCGGCGGCGGAAAGATTGCCTGACTCGGCGCAAAATCCCGCTCGCCGGGGTATAGCCCGTCGAGAAAATCGAACCAGCGCCGCGCTTCGGGAAATTCCACCGCCAAATCCCGCAACATATCAGGGTACTGGGAATTTTCCCCAGGGAACAACAACGCCACGCGCCCCTCTGCCGGGCGCGCGCTGAAATAAACGCCATCGCGGGTTTGCAGGCGATCCCGCGCTGGATCAGCCAGTTTATTCAGCACTCCCGCCAGGCGGTTCTCCAAGGCGTGGTGATCCCCGGCCACCACCGCCAGCCGCTGTTCCCCCTGGCTGCACTGACGCCAGAGCTCAGCAGCCAGGGCGCGCAAGTCCATTTCAGGAATGCTTTGCAACCGCTCCCGCACCTGTTCAACCTGTTGCAGCAATGCAGGCCGATCCGGTTGGGCGAATAGGAACAGCTCGTTGCTGCTCTTCCAGCGCCGTCCCAGGAACGCCGACAGCGGTTCAGCGCCTTGACCGGGCGCTTCTTCGAGAATGGCGTGGGTATTAATGCCGCCGAAGCCAAAGGCGTTCACTCCGGCGCGACGCGGCGTCGGGCCGCCGTGAATCCACGGACGGGTTTCCGTGTTCAGGTACAGGCGACTGTTGCCAGAGGTCAGATCGGCGCGAACTTGGTCATCGCACAGGGTCGGTGGCAGTACCCGGTGATAGAGCGCCAGCGCGGTTTTAATCAGCGACGCCGCGCCCGCCGCCGGGATGCAATGGCCGATCATCGACTTGACCGACCCCAGGGCGACATCGGGCAAGCGTCCGCGACGTTCGCCCAATACCTGCTGTAATGCCTGAATTTCCGTCTCATCGCCCAGCGGAATGCCGGTGCCATGGGCTTCAATCAACCCCACGCTGGCCGGATCGAGTTCCGCCTGTCGCCAGGCGCGACGCATCGCCAATACTTCGCCTTCCAGACGCGGGGCCATCAGTCCTTTAGCGCGACCGTCGGAAGATTGGCCAATGGCTTTCAGAACGGCATAGATGCGGTCGCCGGCCCGTAAAGCATCATCCAATCGCTTCAACACCAGGACGCCGCCGCCTTCACCCAGCAATGTGCCATCGGCCCCGGCGGCGAAGGGACGGATGCGGGACTTTCGCGATAAAGCGCCCAGTTCGCAGAACACCATGTGCACCAGCGGCGGGGTTGAAGTATTCACGCCGCCGGCTAGCATCAAATCGGCGCGTCCCAGCCGCAATTCCTGTATGGCGTGTTCCACTGCGATTAGGGATGAGGCGCAAGCAGCGTCGATAATGTAGTTCGGCCCCATGAGATTCAACCGGTTGGCGATGCGCCCGGTCATCATGTTCGGCACCAGACCGGGAATGCTGTCGGCGTCCATCGGCAGCAGTGCGCTTTTCAACTGCTTTCTAAGTTCCCGTCGACGTTCATCGTTCATCTCCGGCAGGGCCGCCGCCAGCAGATCCAGCATCTGGTCGACGATCATGCCATGCTGGACGCCGTTGACGCTGGCTCGGTTGGGATGGATGCCATGCCCTAGAATGATGCCGGTCGCTTCCGGGCGATAATCATTCTCGTTGATATGCGCATCCTGCAGCGCGGATTTGGCTAAATCCAACGCATGAAACTGATCCGGTTCACCGCTGGCCACCGAGACCGGCATGATGCCGAAAGCGCGGGCGTTGAACCGCGACAGTTCCCTGAGAAAGCCGCCGCGCCGGGTATAAATTTTGGCCCGTTCCAGATAACCACCGCGTGAGTCGTCTTCATGTGCTGTGTCGGCAACCGGCTCATAAAAGCGGTTGGCGTTCCAGTCAGGCAAGGGTTCGTCAATGGCGTCACGCTTGCCGAGGATATTCGCCCAATAGGCCGCCAGGTTTTCCGCTTGAGGAAACAAGCCGGCCATACCGACGATGGCGATATCACCATTTTGCGTGGCGCTCATGTCAGTTCCTCTCCCTCTTGACGGCGAACGCCGCCGGCCCAGCCGCCACCCAACCGATTCAGCGCTGAACTGGCAGTACATTCAAATTGCCGCAGCACACAGAGTACGGCATCTTGTTCATCAACGATCCAGGCTGCGCCTCGGGTCACGGGGTCATCCCGTTCTGAATGAATGCGAATTCGCGCCTTGACCAAGTCAATTGACGCTGAGGAGTTGAAACGCTGAATAAGGCCCACGCGGTTGGGCAGCGTGGCGCTGCCGCGCAAGGTGCGCGACCAGATCAGCACGGCCTGAAAGATCGCGTCAATCCATCCTGGATCAAACCGCCATGCGCCATTCTCGGTGAATGGGCAAAATTGCTCAGTCCGGCTGGGCGTTAATCGCAAGTCAATGCCCTGATGATTGATCGCTTCGATGGTTGCAATCGTTTGCAATAGGGGGCCATGGAACAACCAGCGACGATAAGCCTCTTCTACGGTGATTGTCGCTGGCGAAGCCTGCAAAGGGTTCGGAGGCAATTCTTGTGGCCTGGACAGCGCCGGCTGATTTTTCCCGATGACCACCGTAGCGCGGTAAGCAGGACGTTCACTTTGATCACTCGCGTCGAGCGTGACTGCGAACTGTTGCTGCTCTGGAACAGAGGCAGTTTGTTCGTGAGCTTGAATCTTTATCGCCAAATCATCCTGCGTGAGTCGCAATCCCTGTAGCAATTGCACATCTTCTAGTTCAAGGATCGGTAATTTCGGTCGATGGACGGTCACTGCTTCCGCCATATATTCCATCGCCACCGCGAACGGCAACACCGGGACGCCATCCAGCCGGTGGTGATCCAGATACGGATCGCTAATTAAATCCACGGTTTTTTCGAACCGCCAGGTCGTGGAATCACTCTCAGTGAGACGCGCGCCATGCAGCAGAGCGTGGGGGCCTTGAGCAATAACAGACGCATCAGCTTCGCCAGGCAAGGCGCTCAGCCGTGCTTCTGCATATTCCCAGGGATAATCACCGGCGACCAGTTCAGCCTCATCCGTTGGCCCATAGAGCAATTCGTTCAGCAGAAAACGTCGACCCGCCGCTGCATTAACCAAATGGACGCCGCGCGCCTCGAACTGTCGCCGCACTTCGGGCGTCACCATACCGATCCCGTGCGTCGTCTGATCCCAGGGGCTCCAGTGGATCGCTGCCACTTTCACGGATTCACCCCAGCGGGTGCGCAGACTCCATGCTAGCCGAGTCACAATTTCATTGGCTGTCGCATAGTCGGCTTGCCCGCGATTGCCGAAACGCCCGGCGACCGAGGTAAAAAAAGCGATGAATTTCAGCGTCTCCGGGCGTAGGTACTTCGCCAGCAGAAAAGCGCTGTCCACTTTGGTATCAATTACCCGATCAATACTTTCGCGGGATTTATCCAGGAACCAGGCGTCTTCGATGACTCCTGCGCCGTGTATGACCGCGTCGATGCGACCATAGCGCTGGTATAACGCACCCAGCAGCGTCGCCACTTCAGTTTCATTCCGAACATCCACCACCCGGTAATCCACCCGTGCGCCCAGCGCCGCGAAGTCCGCCAGATTGGCGCGCATCTCCCGGTCGTGTAGCAGAGACTGAATGTCTCGCTCGACTTCGGCGGGTTTCACCGCGCGCCCCTCGGCGCTGGCTTGCGCCAGCAGATGGCGGCGTAACGCAGCGGCATCCGGCAGATGGCGGATCACGGCGTCTTCGGCAGCGGGCAGCGGCGTTCGTCCCAGCAGGATTAGGGTTGGACGGAAGCGCACCAGTTCCCGCAACGTTTCCGCCGTGATACCGCGCGCTCCGCCGGTCGCCAACACGACCCAATCCTCGTTTGGTTGACGCCGGGGAGTGGGCAACGGCGATAGCGAAGCCGGCACGGTACGGAAAATCGTGCGCACTCCGCCAGGATAACCAACTTCCCGACGCCCGCCCGGCAACGCCAGTTCCTGAAGCACCAGCGCTGCCAATCGTTCAGGATCACCGTCTGGGTCCACGTCCAGCGCTTTGCCGATGAAAGTAGGCGCGGCGGGGCCAGGATTCCATTCCAGATTCAAGGTCTTCACCAGACCGGTTAACCCTGCGCCACCAGGGAAAATGTTCTGTACAGCATCGGGCGAACCATTGCGTCCAAATTCACCACCCAGACCACTGACCGTCAGCAACTGCCCCCCATTACGCAACTCGGTCCCGACCTGTTGCAACAAAGCGAACAGGCTCTTCACTTCGCGGGTCACTTGTTCGCGCCACGCAGTCAACGGCGTATCGATCGCAAGCGGCGGCTGACCCAGGGGCAGCAGGTGAATGACGGCCCGGATGGTCAAACTCCGCCATTGCGCCTGCAGCCAATGGCGCAGCCGCTCAGCGTCCCCCAACAGTTCCTCGGGAATCAGTAGGGGCTGTACGTCGGCCTGGCGCAATTTCCCGCTCAAGGCATCGGCAACACCCCGTTCATCGGGGGTAATCAAATATAAACCCGGCTCCAAGGGCAAGGGGGGATAAGTCAGCGGTTCCACGTGCGCCTTAACGATAAACCGGGACAGCGGGGCGCACAAAAGACCTGCCATCCCGGTTAATTCAAAAGGGCGAGCATTCTCCTCCAGCGTCTTTTCTTCCCGAGTCGGCGTCACGGATGTCTCCGTCGCCAAGCGGGCGGCAACCGCATGCAGAATCTGTTGGAAGGTCGGCAGCGTAGCGATCTCTTCCATGTGCGGCTGAAGTTTCTGCGAAACGGACTCCGGCAGCGATCGACGGAACAGACCGAGAATTTCCACCCGTTTGATCGAATCGATGCCCAGGTCCGCTTCGATATCCTGCTCCAGCCCCAGCATCTCCGGCGGGTAACCGGTGCGCTCGCTAACAATGGCCAGCAAGCGATTTTTGAGGTCAGGAAGTTCCTCTTCTGATTGCACCGGGGTGGGCGGCGTAATGATAACCGGCGGTGGTGACGGCACATTAACCGTGGGTTGTGAAATTCCTTCTTTACCCGCCTTTGACACAGGAGGAGAGGGGGGGATGTTGAGCGCAGGTGACGCAAGAGAGGAGGGAGGGATTTTGGGGACCGGCAGCGGTGGTTGCAGCGGTGCAGTTTCAATGCCGCCTTCCTCACGGTTGGCGGCAAAGTAAGCCAGCATTACCCGTTCCTGTAAGTGCAGAAACTGGCGCATGGTTTCCTGATAACCGGCCAGCGCCTGGTCAACCGCCCACGTTGCAGTAGCGCTGGTCGCCGGCGGCCAGCCGGAAGGTTGATCACTCATGAGATGATTCTCCGTCGATGAGATCGCTTCCCCCCTATCGCAACCTTCCTCTGCGCAAGGGGGCAGCATCTGTTTGGCCCCCCCCTTTGGAAAAGAGGGATTAGGGGGAATTTGGGACAAGAGGGCAGCTGGTGCAGTTAATGGCGGCCTGACGCCCAGCGCATGGGATTCTCCTTGCCGCCGGATGCCGGTTCCACTCAGCCGCCAAACATAGGACGGCAATGGCGCGGGTTTGGATCGTTCCAACACTGCATCCAGTGGCGATTGATCGGCGACCCGACCCGCAAACAGCGCAGCCAGATCGAGATGGACGTTATGGGTGAGCAATGCTGCCAGCGCCTGCAATAGTCCATTCAGACCGCCGCCGTGATCATCGACCGCTACCGCTAGATGCGGCTGGCCGTGCAGAATTTGTTGGGTCAGCCGGGTTAGCACATTACGCGGGCCGACTTCTAGGAACAGTCGCGCGCCGGCGGCGTACATGGCCTCAATTTCGCCGGTGAAATTGACCGGTTCCGCCAAATGCGCCGCCAGTCGATCACGAATCGCCGCCGGTTCCTGCGGATAGGGGTCGGCGGTGGAATTGCCATAGACCGTCAACGTCGGTGACGCCAACGGTAAATCGGCCATAAACTCCGCCAGTCGCGCCCGGGCCGGTTCGACCATCGGGGAATGAAATGCAGCGGCGACTGGTAGGGGTGCAGCGCTAATGCCATGTGTCGATAACGCCTGATGCGCCTTTTCAATCGCGGCGGTCGAACCGGACAGCGCCAGTTGCCGGGGTGCGTTGTAATTAGCTAGGGTGATGCCTTCGACGCCGCGCAACGCCGTTTTCACGGATTCCACATCCGCGCGCGCGGCCAGCATAGTCCCCAGTTCGCTTCCAGCGGCAGCATCGATAATAAACCTGCCGCGTGCTTCGGACAGACGGAGTAACGTCTCCAGATCGAGAACGCCCGCCGCGTGCAACGCTACATATTCACCATAACTGTGGCCCGCCGCCAAATCCGTTTGCAGATTCAAAGCTTGCAACCAGGCCCACAGTCCGGCCTCCACCGCGCCCAGCGCTGGCTGGGCAATATGGGTGCGGGTCAACCGGCGCCGTGCTGCTTGATCGGTTTCGGGGATAAAGCGGCGAGGCGGGTAAATGAAGGCGCTCAATTTCGCGTCAAACACGCCGGTCAGGACTGCATCCGCCTGTTCCAAAGTCGCCGCCAGTTGCGGCAATGCGACCGCCAACTCGCGGAGCATGTCAGGATACTGGCTGCCTTGCCCTGGAAACAGCACTGCAAGGCGGGGAGTTTGTCCGTCAGCTAGCCAGGAATGAGGCAAGTAAATACCGTTGGCATGACTCTCCTGCCCCTTTGCAGGGGAAGGGTTGGAGGAGAGGGGGAGTTTGCGCAGCAACGCTAGCGCGCTTGCTATGCGTTGCGCCAACTCCGCCAACGAATCCGCAACAATGGCCAGCGTCAATCCTTGTTTTGGCAACGCCCGCGCCAGCGCCGCCGCCAAGTCCGCCAGACGCGGTTGCGCGCCCGCTTGCAGAAGAACGACTTGCAACCGCTCCAATTCAGCGATCAATCCGGCGGAGTTCGTCGCCCGCCACACAAACAGTTCGATGGGCCAGTCAGGTACAGAAGGTTCAGAGGCTCGCCCTTCGCCATATTCCTCCAGTGTGGCGTGGAAATTAGCGCCGCCAAAGCCAAAGGCGCTGACGCTGGCCCGACGAGGATGGTCCTGTTCACGCAGCCAGGGACGCGCTTCAGGATTGATAAACAATGGATGGGCGGGATCGCACAGCGGCGGTAGCGGACGATCCACGCCGCGATGTGGTGGCAATACCCGGTAATGCAACGCCAGCGCCGCCTTGATCAGCCCGGCTACGCCTGCGGTCGCCTTGGTATGGCCGATCAGCGTCTTGGCGGAACCGATCGCGCCGCTGGCCGGGTATGCGCTGCTTTCATCCAGCAGCGTCGTCACCGTCTCCAGTTCCGCCCGATCGCCGGCTACGGTGCCGGTGCCATGCGCTTCCCACAACCCAACGGTTGCTGGTGAGTAGCCGGCTTCCTGATAGGCTCGGCGCAAGGCCCGCAATTGCCCGGCGGGTCGGGGCGCAGTCAAGCCCTTGGCGCGACCGTCGCTGGAACCGGCGATGCCTTTAATCACCGCGTAAATCCGGTCGCCATCCCGTTCAGCATCCGCCAACCGCTTCAACACCACCGCCGCAACACCTTCGGCAATGGCAATGCCATCCGCCTGCTCATCGAAGGTGCGGGGTCGGCCTTGAGGCGACAGGGCCTGGGTCTTGGAGAAACAGAGATACATGAACGGTGACTGCATGGTATCGGCGCCGCCAGCGATCGCCAAGTCGCTGTGACCCAGTCGCAATTCGTTGACCGCCTGGTAAACCGCCGCCAGCGATGAGGCGCAGGCCGCGTCCACCGCGCAGTTGACGCCGCCGAAGTCGAAACGGTTGCTGACCCGGCCTGCCGCCACGTTGGGCAGCAGTCCGGCAAAGGAATCTTCGGTCCATTCCGGCAGCCTGGCCAGCGTATCCTCGTCCGCGCGCCCGGTCATGCGCGGCAAATCGGCGCGCGTGGCGTAGGCGAGTCCCAGTTCGCCCATGCCGCCACTGGTTCCCAACACCACCGCGATGCGTTCACGATCCGTTTGCGGCAGGTCGATACCGGCATCCTCCAGCGCTTGCCGCACCGTTTCCAGCGTCAACAATTGCAAGGCATCGACCGACTTCAACGCCACCGGCGGCAGTCCGTAACGGGTGGGATCAAACGGCTGCTCGGTGATGAAGCCGCCCCATTTCGAGTAAATCCGGTCGCGGGTTGCCGGGTCGGGATCGTAGTACAACCGCCAATCCCACCGTTCCGGGGGAACTTCGGTAAGACAATTGACGCCCTGCACCAGGTTTCGCCAGTACTCCCGTGCATGGGTCGCGCCGGGCAACCAGACGCCAATGCCAATGATCGCCACATCCGCTGGATTTGCGTCAGAATTCGGCTGTTTTCGAGATTGCGGCTGATGACGCGCTAACCAGTCCAGTGCATCCGCCGTGACGTTGCGGTGCAACTCATCCAGCGTCAACGGCCGGTCATGCAGCGCCGCCGCTTGGCCGATCATATACATGCCCTGTGTCCGCTGTTCATCCGAGCCAATCTGGCGCAACTCCCCGGTCGGCTCTGATCGCAGCAGGCCCTTGGTAGCAACGCGCAGTCGGCCCAGAGTGAGATCATCCAACCGGTCACGCACGGTCCGCGCCGGTTCGCCCTGGGCCTGTAATTGCTGACGGGTTTGGTGAAATGCCGCGACGAACGGCGTAATCGCGCAACGGCTGGCGTGGCCGGGACCGGTAGTCAAGGTCGCGGTTGCCGCGCAATCCAGCGCTACCCGCTGAAAGTCGGGCTGAATAGCTCCACAGCGCACCGCTTCCTCGGTCAGAATGTACGCGGTGCCCATCAACACACCGATGTGTGTTCCACTCCGGGTCAACGGCGCGGCGAAAGTTGCAACCATCGCCGCCGAGCGGGCATCGTGAATGCCGCCGGCGAACAGCGTCGACACCCCAGCGAGTCCGCCGGGATGGTCCCTTTCCCAGTCCAGCAGCGCCTCAATCATCGACTCCCACAGCACGAAGCTGCTTAACGGGCCAATATGACCACCGCACTCCCGGCCCTCGAAAATAAAGCGGCGCGCGCCCTGCTCTAGGAACAGCCGCAACAAGGTCGGCGTGGGTACATGCAGATAGGTCGGAATGCCGTCGGCTTCCAGTTGTCGCGCTTGTTCCGGGCGACCGCCGGCGATGTAGGCGAAAGGCGGGCGGACGGCCCGAATCGCCGCCAATTGCTCCTCGCGCAAGGCCGCCGGGACAAAACCGAGAATCCCTACGCCCCAGGATTGCCCGTTCAAACCGCGCACGGTTTCCGCCAGCAGTTCGCGGGAACGGTCGCCGCTCAGCATCGCCAAAGCGATCATCGGTAATGCGCCGGCGCTGGCGACCGCTTTGGCAAATTCAGCGCAGTCGCTGACCCGGGTCATGGCCCCCTGCACGATGGGGAAACGGGTCGCATGAACACGCGCCAATGGGGAATGTTCCGCCAGCGCGGCATCTTTTTGCGCTTGATGTGAATGTTTGGCTAACGCTCGCCGAATCGCACGAATGACGCTGGCGACCGTTCCATAACGCTTGGCCCAGGGCACAGCGAACGCGACTTCCTGACCGAGAGGTAAAATATCGCGCGCCTGTGGATCGCGCCAGCCGGTCAACCCCTCCAGGATCGTTCCAAAAGGAGTCTCCCGATTATTCTGCAACTGTTGGCGTAGAGCCGCCACCGGCGTAAAGCTCGGCCGTTCCAGCACCCGGACATAACGCCCGGTTTCCTCATGCCCCAACAATACGGTTTCCGTGCCGTCCAGCCCCCGCAACCAGGGGCGTAAGGTGTCAGCGACCGGTGATTCCTGCAACAGCAACAAGGCGTGTTCCAGGACTACGCCAGCAGCGCCGCCAACCTGGCAGGCTGCCGCCGTGTGCAAGCCAATACCGCCCCGGACGTAAACCGGAAGCGTGGTCTGCTCCAGTAATCGCTGCAGAAGTACAAAACTGCTTTCTTCGCCGACCATGCCACCGGCTTCGTGACCCTTGACCCACCAACCATCGATTTGCGTTTCCAGATCAGCCCATTCATCGCGCCAACGTGAGAGTTCCAGCAACACGTTTCCACCCTCGGCGCGGAAGGTCTGCACGGTGGGCAGCAAATGAGTATTCCGTGCGGCGTCCAGAATCAGCCAGGCCGGTCTGAACGAACGGTCAGCATCCAACGCCGTTGGCGCTTCGCTGCCGCCCCATTTCAGGCCAAAAGGAGTAGACAGGCCCGCCAACTGTTTTAACGCTGTTGCCAGTTCAGGTAGATTCACGGCAGTTTCAGCATTGAACACCCCAATCGCGCCAGCGCGACAACCGGCAACTGCCAGCGCCGGATTGCTTAAGTCAGCGGGATTCAGGATGAAAAGCTTCATGGCAAGGGATCAACCGGCGGGGTCAGCGATTCTGCCGCGTCACTGGCTTCGCTGGCCGCCAGTTTAAACCGGCTGACTCGCTCCATTTCCAGCAAGGTTTCTTCCAGCGCCGCTTCCAGCCAGTCCACCCGATTTTCCAGTTGCTGGTAATAGCGGCCGATCTCCTCCAAAGTGCTGGAGGTTGTCAATTCTTCGGCGCGCGGTAGGGCTTCGACGCCAAATTCCAGACCCCAGGCGTTTTCGCCACCGGACGGGCGTCCTGCGCCACTCTCCTGATTTTGCAGCCATTGCAGCAGGGCGTGACGAATATCAGGATTTTTCAGCAGGGGCGCCAAAGCCGCCAATCCACCCGGCAAACGGCCACCTTTGCCCTGAGCCGCAACCGCCGGCGCCGACGCGGTCCTGGTCGCCATCATCAATGCGCGTAAACCGGGGCGACTATGCTGTGTTGCTGGTTCCAGGCTCCCCCCTTTGGCAAAGCGGGGTGGGGGGGAATTTTGCCCGGCGCGCGCCTGGCGCTCTTGCCGCAGTCGGTCAAGACGCTGTTTGACTTCATCCTCATCGCTCATATCGCGGGCTACTCCAGAAACTCCAGAAACCAGTCATCGCCGCCTGCCCGGGGGGATGTAGCAGACTCCGGGGGATTATTCGTGAGCAGTTGGGCGTGCTGCGCTGGCCTAGCATCCGGAGGGGATAGCGCGGCTCGCTTCCGGGCTTGCTCCAAACGCGCTTGCAAATCCTGGGCGACGGCCTGCAGGCGCTGGATATCCGCTTCAAGCGCAGCGATTTCCCCGGCGCTCTCCGTTTCTGCATGGAGTACCGACTCACGAGGGGGCGGTACCTCTTCCTTGCCTGCTTCAATCAATTGCTCTCTGGTTACGCTGGCCAGCGGCATAGAAGGCAATACAGCAGAAGTTGCATCGACCTCCGGCAAGCGGTTCACCCGCTCTAGCATCTGTTGCAAACGTCGAAGGTTAACTCCAACCGTCATTGGCTCACCGGGAATATTTTGCTGCAAAAACTTGAGCAGTCGCTGAATGCGCTCATTGACGCCGCCCTGGGCAGTTCGGCCACGTTGCTCCAGAAGCCGCATCACCTGCTGAAGCCGTTGTTCGCCAATCGAAGTTCCAGGAATCAGCGTATCTCCCGGCGGTGTCTCCGCCAGAAATTGCGCGAACCTCTGTAGTAGACCACCACTTTGGCGTTCACCGCCCGGACCTGCCCCAGCCTGTCCCCGGCGATTGCCCTGCCTTCCTCGACCACGGCGTCCATCCTGAGCCGGCGCTGCAGGATTCGCCATTGGCGTCCCAGGCGTTGTCAGCGTCGCGTCATGCGCTGGAGAGAGCTGTTCATAGCGTCCTCGCAGCGCCTGTAAGCGGGCGCGCCGTTTGGCTCGATCGTCATCTTTATTCATGAAGAGTGCTCTTGGGAATTGTTTTTGAAATTCAGCAGTAACCGAATGCTTGCGCTAACTCGACCACCGCCGGGTGCAATCCCTGACGATCCGGCCGCCACGGCAAAGGTTCGGCAGGATCATAATCATCGAATTGCGCCGAACGCAGGCGCGGCTCCAGCAGAAAATTGATGTCATTACCCAAACGGGCGTTGACCGGACCGACATAGGCATAGGAGGACTGTTCCGGCGCCTTCATCGCCGCCAGTTCGCGCGGACCACAGGGCAATCTCAGCCATTGACAAATCCGGGCCAGTTCCGTATCCGGGTCAGCCAGAATCCGCTCGCCCTGCACCCGCAGCCATTGCTCCTGAGGTAGCTCATTCAGGAACTCCATGACCAGAGCATTAGCGTCGTGCCATAAAATTTGTGGCTCGATCACCGCCATATCGTCTGACTGATCGATCGCATTAAGCATCATCAGCATGAGCTTACCGCCCCGCGCTTTGAGGACCGACTCGCATTGCCCGCGTGGGTGGCGCAGCAAATGGATGAACCGCGCCTGGGGAACCGCTTCCCGCAAGCGGTCCAGATACTGGCGCCGACGTAGATAGCCCGGACTTTTCTCGACCGCAATGAGCGGATCGATCTTCTCCAGAAGTTCCTGGAATATCTCGCGGGTGCTGCGCGAAGCGCGCGCGCGAATCCAGCGGTAAGCCAACGCCACGCTGTCGATGGTCTGTTCGCCCGCGTAGAGCTGCGCGACCGTCCGCAACAAGCCGTGCCGCATCACCGGCCAAAAGGTGGATTTACGCCCACCGTCGTGATCGACGCCGCGCCAGAATTCGTCCATGCTTTCCGCCATGAACAGATTCAACTCGGGGAACCCATACATCCGGGGATGCTGGCCGAGCATCGTACTAACCAGCGAAGTAAAAGACCGGGGCGGCGCCAAAATAAACACAGGTTCGCCATGCGCTGGACTCGCCGCCGTCACGGGCGCAATCCTTCAACGAAGGGCACTTCAAAGCATTTCTCATGCATGATCGGTCCATGGCCAAAGTACCCCTCCTCGCCGAACAGTTCGCCATGATCGGCGGTGACGATGAACCAGGTATTGGACGGGCATTTGGCGTATAACTCGCCTAGCCATTTATCGAGATACTCCACACATTTCACCTGTTGACGGTGCAACCGTTGCATCTCTTCGTTGGGGAAAAAGTCCTGGTCAGAGCGCGTCCGGGACGCATCGCTGGCTAGGTCTTTGAGTACTCCATGCACTCCGGAAATGTGCGGCAAATCGTCGCCGGTCAGCATGTAGGGATAGTGCGTTTCGCCCAGATTGAGAAAGTAACAACGCGGCTGATCGTCGGGGAAAACGATTTCGCGCACCATGCCAGCGAAATCGTTGTGGTGGTCCATCAACCGGTAATCGTCGAAATCCCGATTAAGCAGGGTGTAGGGATTCAACACCGGCAACGACATGCGCGCAATCGTTCGGTAGCCGTGGGTTTTTAGCACCCGGGGCAGGGACAGTTCCGGCACGAAAGTTTTGAACGACAAGCCAGGAATCGCCAACCGATCCACCCAGCGCTTGAACTCGCCCTTGTAGACTTCGGAGGCGAATACCCCGCGCGGACTCGTGTGCGGAACCATACCCATCAGCATGGCGTAATGGGAGGGCGAGGTCCAGGATGCATAACTATAACGCCGTTCAACCGGACCCAGTTTGGCGAGGTGCGGCGCGTTAGCCTGTTGGCAACTGTCATAACGACAGCTATCCATGACGATATAAATCAGATGATTCATGCGCGACGATTGCGGTTGCGGCGGTTCTGGCGCAGACGGCGGGTTTCATCTGCAACCCGGGTGGCGATCGAGGGCTGCAGTTCTTCGGCTAATTCCTCCCAGTCTCCTTCGCTAACCACCAGTTCGCGCTCCAGATCGCTCAGCAGTTGTTCATGATCCGGCAGATGCAACACGGTAGCGCGGTATTCTTCGACCGCCAGTTGGAACTGCTGGCGCCGATAATGAATATCGCCCAACAGCTTATGCATCAGTGGCGCAATCTGGCTGTTTTGTGGTAATTCCCGGGCCTGTCGTTCAGCTTCTTCCAGATGGCCGTTAGCCAACAGCGCTTCGACCAGTCGCAGTCGCACCGAAGTCCGGCCGGGGTCCTGGCGCAACGCCTCGTTCAGCGCCTCTTCGGCAACCGGGTACAGCTGCAGCTCCAGCGCCGCGCGCCCCAGTTGCATCAGGGTCGCGCTCTCTTCCGGCAAGCGCGCCAATACATCGCGCAGCGCCTTTTCCGCAAGCTCGCGCTGATCCTGGGCGGTCAGCAGACGCGCCAATAAAATGGCGGCGCGCATGTGGCCCGGCTCGCTATCCAGCGCCAGTCGTAATTCAGCGATGGCGGCATCCGGTTGCTCTCGCTGGCGATGAATTTCCGCGAGCAACAAGCGCGGTTGCACCTTGCGCGGATCATAGCGCAGCGCCTCCCGCAATCGGGACATGGCTTCGTCATAGCGCTGTTGACGCAGCAGCGCTTGGCCTAGTCCGGTCATGGCTTTCACCGATTTCGGATCGAGATTCAGCGCATTTTGAAAGGCCATTATGGCCGGTTCAAATTGATCCAGTTCCGCAAGAGCCTGTCCCTCCAGCACATAGGCTTTCACGAGCAGAGGATCCAAAGTCCGCGCTTGGGTAAAGCGGGTCAGCGCTTCTTCGGTGCGCTCCTGACGCCGCAGCACCATGCCAATGCCCAGGCATGCATTGGCCGATTTGGGATTAATGGCCAGCAGTGCCTCGAATTCAACGCAGGCTTCGTCCTGTCGGCCTTCGCGGAACAGCGCACGACCTTTGCGCAGGCGTTCGCGTTCATCCTGAAGCGGCGCCGGCTCGTTATGCAGTTTCTTGACTGTGGGTTGCCACGGTGTCATGCCTCGTACCTCGTCAAAGCCCGCGCTGTCAATAGTTTGGGCATCATTATGAATTGGGAGTATCCATACTTGCAAAATCAACGCCGAGCGGTCGAATTGCTGAACGATCGACCATCATTGCGAAACCAGGGACATTAAGATTGGGTGTCAAAATTGGAATGAAAGTTGCGGATCCAAGTTCAGAACTTTCGCAATTTATCCATCATCATGATGAATTCATCATAGCAATTTGCGGCTAATGGGCACAAATCCCCCTGGAGACTCACGGGTTCTTTGGAGCGCGTAAAAACTCATGGCAAAATGGCGCGTCGGCCTGCAACCCTGTCCGCATCGCCGCGCCTTATCCACCGTCAACCCTGGCTTAAAACTGGAATGACTACTACTACAACGAATGCACGCACGGTAAAAAGCATTCAGGAACAGCTTATCCTGGTGCTCAACGATATGATTCAAGGTTGGGATATGGATTTTCTGGAACCGATTAACGCAGAAACCCGCTTAATCGAGGATCTGGGTTTCGAGTCGGTGGACTTGATGCAACTGATTGTGGCCATCGAGCAGACTTTTGAAGTACGCGGATTGCCGTATGAGCAAGTACTGATGCAGGACGGGGGCTACGTCACCGAGATCACGGTCCGGCAACTGACGGCATTTCTTCATCGGTTCATCCCGCTTCACGGGGCGAGTCCGTTTCAGCCGTTGCCTTCCCTGGCAAGTTGAAGCTCGAATTTGAACATCGTGCTTCGCACGCCTTCGCCTTCAGCTTTCAAACAGACCGCTCAATTCCTCAACCAATCTTTTACGGTCAATTTTCCCATTCGGATTGCGCGGCAGATCGCTGGAACGGGCGATGATTTGCAGCGGAACCATAAAATTGGGCAGATGCTGCTTGCAATAGGCGATCAACTCGTTCTCGTTAAAGTCCTCGCGTAACGGTTTGATCACCGCCACGACCGCTTGGCCCAGCGCTGGATGTGGAATGCCCAGCGCCGCCGCTTCGGCAGCCTGGTTACTGCCATAGATGACTTCCTCGACTTCGGTGGGACTGACCCGGTAACCAGAGGTTTTGATCATGTCGTCCTTGCGGCCAATGAAATACAGAAACCCTTCCTCGTCCATCCGCACGGTGTCGCCTGACCAAACGGCGAGTTCGGGAATCGGCAACCCAGGATTCTGACCCGGCGTTGGACGATAACGTTCTGCAGTTTTAACCGGATCATTCCAGTAACCCAAGCCGACCAGCGCCCCGCGATGCACCAGTTCCCCCGGTTCCTCCGGCGCACACGGCGTTCCATCTTCGCGCACCACCAGAATTTCAGCGTTGGGAATGGCTTTTCCCATCGAGTCAGGCCGGCGGTCGATTTCAACCGGCGGCAGGTAAGTCGAACGAAACGCCTCGGTCAATCCGTACATCAGGAAGGGCGCAGTTTTCGGCAGGGAGCGGCGCAAGGCGTTCAGCGTGGCGTGCGGCATGGCGCCGCCGGAATTGGTGATGTAGCGCAGGCTGTCCACGGCCGCTTGCGGCCATTCCAGTTGGGCGAGTTGCACCCACATCGGCGGCACCGCCGCCAGACCGGTAATGCCCTCGCGGGCGACCGTATTCACCACGTCGCGGGGCAGCAGATAATCCATCAGCACCGCCCGCGCCCCGGCTACAAATGCGGTGGTCAACTGGCTGAGGCCATAATCGAAGCTGAACGGCAGCACCGCCAGCAGCCGGTCATCCGCGTGGTTGCCCAAATATTTGGCGACGCTATGGGCGCCCGCCAGCATATTGCGATGGGACAACACAACGCCCTTGGGCTTGCCAGTGCTGCCGGAGGTGTAGAGAATCGCGGCCATGTCGACGTCGATAATTGCTGCTGGCGAACGGCCATCGTCCGCCGCCAGCAGCGCAGGCCAGCCCAGAGTCTGCAAATGATGCGAGTGCGGAGTCGGCAGAGAAGCTTCATCGACCAGCACCAGACTGTGCAGGTCGGGACAATCGACCAGTAGCGGCTCCAGCGACGCGGCCCGGTCGCGCGCGGTGATCAGGATACGGACATTGCAATCACGCAGGATG
This sequence comes from Candidatus Competibacteraceae bacterium, assembly GCA_020445005.1. Lineage (GTDB taxonomy): Bacteria > Pseudomonadota > Gammaproteobacteria > Competibacterales > Competibacteraceae > UBA2383. The sequence continues at coordinate 19,947 of JAGRHM010000390.1, forward strand.
TAGGCGACCTGCTCAGGTTTCAACAACGGATTCACCGGCACGAATACGCCGCCTGCTAGCGCCGCGCCAAACAGGGCGGCCACGGTTTCCAGGCGCTTGGGCAAATAAACGGCGACCCGCTCTGCACGATTCAGGCCCAGCGCCAACAGGCCGTGGGCGGTTGTCTGCGTCAAGTGCGCCAGACCGGCATAATCCAGAAACGTTTGCCGATGGACAATCACTGTAGCGTCGGGGCAGCGCTCGGCCTGTTCCAGGATGAGTTCGTGCAGTAGTCTGGCCATAGGCAATTCCGAATAGGTAGAAATATGATATTGGTCAATGCAAATAATAGCCGTTTCCGTACTGTTTGATGCGGAATCAGCCGGAGAACGTATTCATGAATCGCTTTTTGATCCTGTACACGACCAGTGGTTGCCATCTGTGTGAGCAGGCGGAAAACTTGATCCAGCGACAAACAAACATTGCCTTCAGCGCAGTGGAAATCGCTGATGACGCCGAACTTCTGGAGCGATATGGGGCGCGCATTCCGGTCTTACAGCGGCTGGACACCGGCGAGGAGCTGGATTGGCCCTTCGCTGTGGAAGACGTTGAGGGTTTGCTAATGGCCGCTTTGCGGTCATGACTGAATTGTGCATTCTTTTCAGGCGCGAATCGATGACAATCTCCTTTTGCAAGAGTTCGCGAATTAAAGATAAACCGAAAATGATTCGCTATGTTTGTAAGGATAAATAACCACCACAGGCAAAATAACGATGAGTCAATATCAACGTTGCTTACTGTCCTTCCTCGGTTTCGCTGGAGTCCTCGTGACGGTTAACCCGGTCCATGCCTCCGGTCTGCAAATCACTGAGCAGAGCGTAACCGGTCTCGGTCGAGCCTTTGCCGGAGGTAGTTTGCCAAACGACGATGCTTCCGCCGCCTACTTCAATCCCGCTGACATGATGCTGAGCAAGGGTACTCAGGCGCAAGCCGGGATGACCTTTATCGGCATCACCACCGATGTGAGCAACGCCGGCTCCACCCTTCGTCTGCCCGCTAATCTGGGGGAGTTGTTAACCCGACCACCCGGCACGATCGTACCGGTGTTTGTAACACTGCCCACCTCGGGCATGGCTTACGACGACGGCGGCACGGATAATGTGGCACCGAACGGTTACTACATCATGGATATTAACGACCGGATGCGCTTTGGTTTAAGCATGACCGCGCCGTTCGCCGTCAGCACCAGCTATAGCCGGAACTGGGTGGGCCGTTATCACGCGATTGATTCGAAACTGTTGACCGTGGACATCAATCCTTCCATCGCCTACCGCATCAACGATCAACTCTCGATTGGCGGCGGCGTCAGCGCTCAATATGCCGAAGCGAAGCTGACTCAGGCGCTGTTCAATCCCCTGGCGCCTGCGAACGACGGCAATGCCAAGGTCAAGGGCGACGATTGGGGTTTTGGGTTCAATCTGGGGGCAACTTATGAATTTGATCCACAAACGCGGGTGGGACTGAGCTATCGGTCGCGAGTGGAGTACACGCTGGAAGGCCACCGCACTATCGGCAACTATCTTCCGGGCGTCAACGGCAAGATTCCCGCCAAGGTCGACTGGACGGCGCCGGACTGGGTGGGGTTGA
>JAGRHM010000391.1 GCA_020445005.1 Candidatus Competibacteraceae bacterium
CCAGGAACAGCGCGCCGTTATCGCGTTTGACCAGGATGGGGACCGGTCGTCCAGTCGGCAATTCCTTGACCAACTTTCCAAACTGGTCCAGGTCGGTGATTTCAACATTATTCAGGCGGGCAATAATGTCCCCCGAGCGGATGCCAGCGCTGGCTGCGGGACCCTCGTTCACTTCCTTAACCAATACCCCTTTAGCCCCTTCTTTCTGCTGATTAGCGGCTAGTTCACTCACCACCAGGCCCAGTCGGCCGCCGGAGGGCGGTACGGCGATCGCCTGCTGTAACTTCGGGTCCTCGGGCAATTCTTCAAGCTTGATCGTCAACGTCTGTTCCTTGCCTTCACGGATCAGGGTCAGCGGCGCACTGGAACCGGGCCGGATGCGTCCGACAAGCGGTGGCAATTCGCTGGACTGGTAGACCGGTTGGTCGTTGAAAGCGACGATAATATCGCCGACCTGGACGCCGGCAGCCTGAGCCGGGCTATCAGGCAACACTTGACCGACCAGCGCACCGCGTGGTTTGTCGAGATTGAAGGATTGCGCCAGTTCCGGGGTGACTTCCTGGATCATGACGCCCAGCCAACCGCGACTGACCTTGCCGCCGGTTTTAAGCTGGTCGACGACTTCCATAACCACGTCGACGGGCACGGCGAAGGACAGACCCTGATAACCGCCGGAGCGGCTGTAAATCTGTGAATTGACGCCGATCACCTCACCGTCGAGATTGAATAGCGGACCGCCGGAGTTGCCAGGGTTAACCGCAGCGTCGGTCTGGATAAAGGGCACATAGTTATCGCGAGGCAGGCTGCGACCGAGAGCGCTAATAATGCCCTGAGTGGCGCTGCGCTCGAAGCCAAAGGGCGAGCCGATGGCCAGCACCCACTGGCCGACCTTGACCTTGCCGATGTCGCCGATTTTCACCGTTGGCAACGGCTTGTCGGCTTTCACTTTGAGAAGCGCAATGTCGCTGCGGCTGTCCTTGCCCACGACTTCAGCGGGCAGCTCGGTGCGATCGGAGAGACCCACGATGATGCTGTCCATGTCGTCGACGACGTGAGCGTTGGTCACGACGTAGCCGTCCGGGGAAAGGATGAAGCCGGAGCCAACCGAAGAGCGCGGTTGTGGGGTGAGGTTGGGTATTTCATCGAAGAATTTTTTGAAATAGTCGAAGAATGGGCTGTTCTCGGGAATAGGTGGATGATTGCGCCAGGGCTGATCTTTTTCCTTGGGTTCCGCTTTAGTATTGATGCTGACCACCGCTGGGCTGTATTTCTCGACCAGGGTGACGAAGTCGGGATATTCGGTGGACTGGGCGGAGGCGGCCCAGAACAGGGCTAGAACGGTGATCAACCAGAAGGGCTGTTTCAGTTGCGGCATGGAAATCCTCCCGGAGGATGGGACTAGGGAAATAGGGAAGTGGTTGAAAAAACCACGGGGTTAGCGGGGATTGACCATCAGGGACGGGCTTGGTTCGTCTTTCCTGGTTTCCAGCGCAGCCAGGCTTTGTAGCCGAGGTGGCGGGCGAGCAGCCAGGGCGGCATGCGCAGCCAGTGGGAGCGGATGTACAGGAGCTGACGGGCGATGGCGGGACCCCGGCGTCGGGGATGCTCGCTCAATGCGACCTGGTCAAGCAGTTGATCCATGATCATCAGAACAGGCCAAGGCGAGCCGGCGTTTTTGAGCGCCTGAGTGACGCTATACGGCACGGAGGTACCAAGAATGCGTTGCGTGTAGCGCAGGGCGTAGAAGAGGGGCCGGCTTAACTGAAGTTGCCTGGCGCGTTGGGGCAGGTTTTCCCAGAAGCCGGGTTCGTGCTGGTCGAAATAGGTGAGCAGTTCGTGCAGATCGAGGAGATCGCGCAGGGGATTGCCGAGTTCCTCCTGGAAGGCGTGAGCGGCGCTGTGCAGCGCCAGGTCAGCGGGACAGAAAACGTGGAAGGGGGTGTTGGGTACGGGGCGCGCGGCGGCAATGAGCAGCGCTGGGTCGGGTTTGAGGCGGCTGGTTTCCGGCAGGATGGTGTGGTGAACGTCGAGGATCGTTCCGCGCAGGCGGTGGCGCATGGGGGGCAGTTCATGCATCCATTGGCGGTAGTATTGTTGGTCGTAGTCGGAATTTTTTACAGTTTCCCATCCATGCTTTTGGAGGATATTTTCCAGGGTCGACAGGCGCGCTTTGGGAACCATAATATCGACGTCTGACACTAAACGGCCATGCGCGCAGGGTAGACTACTCATCACGTAGGCGGCGCCCTTAAGTAAAATTACCGGAAAATCAAGTTCTCCAAGATCAAATAGAGCGCGTTGAATGCGGTTGCATTCCCAGCGGATGCGATGTTCGTGTTCGGCGGCAATGATGGAGGCGGCTTCAAGATGAGGTTGTACTTGGGCGGGAATACGGTCGAGCTCACCTCGTGCTTCCAGGGCGGTGTAAAATTTGGCTACTACCCCGATGCGCCGCGCCCAAGGTAGCAAACGATCCCATTCGCGTAGGCTAAGATTTTGTAATAAATCTGGTTTCGCAAGAATATTGGGCAAGGTGCAGGACGACATGTCGTAAAAATCCGGTTTGAAAGGCCAGCAGGATTATGGCAAATTTTACAGTTGAGATGTTAGGCTGTCTTGAGGTTTGATCAAAAGTTATTTAATAACAAATAATTGTAATATTTTTCTGAAATCGGCATAATCATTGCTTAAATTTCTTAATCGATCAACTTCAGTCTGCCGTCCTGGAGCGGTACAACGTTTAGGAGTCGAACAATGACCGAACATGATGACAAGCAAGTGGCCAGCGTGGATGCTATGGCGAATGCTGAGCCTTCCAAGGGGCGGCGGCGGTTGGTGAAGGGCGCAATGCTGGCGACACCAGCGGTGATGACGTTGATGAGCGGGAGATTGGCGTCAGCGGCTAGTACTACTTGCGCGGAGAGAGAGGGGCTGAACAATGGGGCAACTTTAAATGCAGGATCTGCAAACGTTTACGAGCCTTATTCAAATCCACCTGTGGTGTACCGAATAACTACTCCTAATCCAAATAAATTATCCATGATAGAGAATGGCTTTGTTAGAGTAGAGCAATTAATTACTTATTATAAAAGTAATAACAATCCTTATTCAACCGAAGAGAAAACTGTATATCTTGATTATGAAACCGCAATAAATGAAAACTGGGTTGTCGGTCCGTTAGCTGGAAACTCCTGTTTAAATTCGATGGCGTAGCCAATATGACTCTTTAGTCAACTAAGGAATATCTAGATTAATGAGATGGCGCTATAACAAACTTTGCCAGCTACATCACTGGAGTAATGATGTGGACAGGCAGTTCATATTTAATCAGTTATCAGGCCAAACGCATGTTCTGTCCAGACTGGCGTTGGACATTCTGGAATTGATCAAGCACGAAAAAATCGTGGATGACGATGGCGTCTGGAGTCAGCTTGTCGATCTTTACGAGAATTTCGATCCAAGCGATGAAGACATGCGTCAACATGTTCTTGGCATGTTAGTGAGCTTGGATGAACTCGGTTTGATTGAACCTTCCCGCAGCTTGTGAACTTTTCCAAACTTCCTTCCAGCGAATTGCAACATCTCCTGCTCCAAGGCCAACTAAAGTTCCGTTGTGGTTTTTTTTCCCTGTGTTTACAAAGCGATCTTCCTGAATTAAACAATTTAATACAACGGATGTATGCAAACTATTCGCTAGAGAATAGTGAATTTTCTGATTTTCAAATCAATCTATCGCCTCACGGCATAGTACATCGTTTTTGGCGACCTCAGGTACAGTTCTGGGTTGATGAAAAAGCCCCCTTCAAGCCCTTCCCTCGCGATACAGCCCTGCCTTTTTTGGAATGGGGCCTCAACTGGTGCATAGCAACCCACGCGCATCATTACTTAATGCTCCACTCAGGGGTTATTGAGAAAAACAACCAAGCATTGATATTGCCCGCTTGGCCCGGTTCGGGAAAAAGCACCCTAGCGGCGGCGCTATGCCAACGCGGCTGGCGCTTATTATCCGACGAGTTCGGGTTAGTTCGGCCTCAGGATGGTTTGCTGGCGCCCTTTCCTCGACTGATTCCCTTGAAAAATGAGTCCATCGTCGTCTTTCGTGATTTTGCGCCTGATGCCGTGATGGGGCCGGAATATCCTAAGACTCGCAAAGGCACGGTTTGTCATGTGCGCCCGCCCACCGACAGCGTTGAACGCGATCAGGAGCTGGCTAACCCGCGCTGGATCGTTTTTCCCAAATACCGGAAAGGTGCTATCATGAATCTGCGTCCCATCGAGAAAACCCAAGCTTTCGTGACGCTGAGTGGTCATTCCTTTAACTATGACCTGATCGGCTTACGGGGTTTCCAGACCTTGGCCAACCTCATCGACGCCTGCGACTGCTACACCTTCGAGTACGGCGGTGACCTCGAACAAGCCGTCGCGCAACTCAACGCCCTGGCGGACGGTCTCATTTAACCAATTTATCGCAAAGGAGACCCTCACATGGCGCAAACCGCCTCCACCATGCTGCCACTCGGCACCCCCACCCCCGATTTCAACCTGCCCGAACCAGCCACCGGCAAGGCCATTTCTCTCGGCGACTTTCAAAGCACCCCGGCCCTGCTGGTCATGGTCATCTGCAACCACTGCCCGTTCGTCAAGCACATCCGCCAAGGGTTGGTTCAGTTCGCCCAAGACTACCACGCTAAAGGTCTCGCCATCGTCGCCATCAGCGCCAACGATGTTGCCAACTACCCCGCCGACAGCCCGGCGAACATGGCCAAGGAAGCCAAAACTTTCGGCTATCCCTTTCCTTATCTCTACGACGAAGCCCAGACTGTAGCGAAAGCCTACCGCGCCGCCTGCACCCCGGATTTCTTCCTGTTTGACGCCGACCGCAAACTGGTCTATCGCGGCCAGTTCGACGGCAGCCGGCCCGGCAATAATATTCCCATCACTGGCGCCGACCTGCGCGTGGCGGTAGACGCCGTGCTGGCCAATCAACCGGCGCCAACTGACCAGAAACCCAGCATCGGCTGCAATATCAAGTGGAAAACCGGCAACGAACCGGATTACTAATGCTCTCTCCCCCAACCGCTCTCCCGCAAGCGGGCGAGGAATGTAGCCTGGATGGAGCGTAGCGGAATCCAGGAAAACCCTGGATTTCGGCCTGACAGCCTGCATCCAGGCTA
>JAGRHM010000392.1 GCA_020445005.1 Candidatus Competibacteraceae bacterium
TCCAGGCTGGTCAAAATCTGTCCCTGAGCCAACAGAATCCCGGTATTCAACTCGTTGAACTTAGCCTGAGCTGGGCGCCCGATGACGGTCCCTGGACGCTGGATGCCAGCGCCTTTGCCCTAACGGATGAAGGCAAGGTGCGCAGTGACGCGGATTTCATCTTCTACAATCAACCCACGCTGGTTGACGGTGGAATTACGCTTGAGGGTCAGGGTCGGCAGTTTGCGATACGTCTTGCTGATTTACCTGCCGCGATTGCCCGGATCGCGATTGCCGTGACGCTGGACGCTGCAGAAGACCAATCCATGTCAATTCTGCGTCATGTCCGCCTGGAATTGCGCGATGGCGATAGCGGAACCGGCATTGCCAGCTTCACGCTGAAAACGGCGAGCATGACCGAGAAGGCGATTATCCTAGGCGAACTCTACCGCCGGCGTGCGGAATGGAAATTCCGGGCGGTCGGTCAAGGTTTCGCCGGCGGGTTGGCGGCATTGGCGCAGCATTTCGGTGTGGATGTGAGCGATGGAGGTGATGCAACCGCTGCCCCGTCGACGCCAGAATCAACGGCCAACGCCCCCTCCCCACCCGCGATGCCCCGGGTGGAACCGGAATCTCCTCATCAACCGGTTGCCGAGGCGGCTCCCGAACAGATTGAGCCGATAGATCCCCCGCGGTCTCCGATCCCGGAACTTCCGCCTACCGGTCTCGTAGCTTCCAGTGATCAACTGAGCACCCGGTGCCGCGAACTGGAGCAGGTCGGCGTCGGCTTTCTCAACTGGCTTGTCGAGTATCCCGAACGAGTGGGACAGGAAAAGGCCGGTCTGACCAAGGAATTTCGCCGTCTGGTCGCGCAAGCCAAACGACTCAATCAGGCGGTGCAACGGCCGATGTGCGCCGGCGTATTTGGCCCCAGCCAGTCGGGCAAGTCTTATTTGATTTCCGCCCTGGCCCGCAAGGGCAATGCGCCGTTATTAGCTGATTTCGCTGGTCAGAAAATCGACTTTATCCGCGATCTCAACCCCGAAGGGGGGCGCGAATCGACCGGATTGGTGACTCGTTTCACCTTGCAAACTGTCCCCGGCGCGACGCCGGCGGCGCCGGTGCAAATGCGCCTGCTGACCCAGACCGATCTGGTCAAGATGCTCGGCAACACCTACTACGCTGATTGCGATCACAGCAACGACGAACCGTTAAGCCAGACCCGATTGAATGAGTTGCTAACTGGACTGGTTCCCGCAGCGCAAGCTTCCCCGGTGGACCCGCTAATCGCCGAAGATGTGTTCGATCTGCAAGCTTATTTCGAGCGCTATTTCAAAGGTCAGGAGCGGGTGCGCCTGCTGCGGCACGGCTATTGGGAGCAGGCGGCGCAATTGGCGCCCCGGCTGCGGATTCAGGAGCGCGCTCGCCTGTTCAGTATGATCTGGGGTGAAGTCGACGCCTTCAGCCAGCTTTACATTCGCTTGTATAACGGCTTGCAGGGCCTTAACTTCGCTACCGACGCTCAGGCCGGGCTGGAGGCGCTCATTCCCCGCGAGCAAAGCATCATTGATGTGCAAACGCTCAAAAGTCTGGGAACCGGCGGCGGCGGAACGTTGAGTCTGCTTGGAACCAATGGCGCACGAGTGACGCTGCCTCGTAGCGAAGTCGCGGCGCTGATCGCCGAGTTGCGCATCGTGATCAGCGAACAGCCCTGGGATTTCTTCCAGCACACCGACCTGCTGGACTTTCCCGGCGCGCGCTCCCGTGAACAAATTAAGGACTTGCCAGCTTTTCTGGAAGGCAACGATGCTTTGCAAAGCCTGTTTCTGCGCGGCAAGGTCGCCTACCTGTTTGAGCGCTATTGCGCTGAACAGGAATTGACCAGCATGTTGCTGTGTATTGGCCCGAGTAATCAAGAGGTTAAGACGCTGCCGGAGATGGTTTACGACTGGGTGGTTAGCACCCACGGCGCGACGCCGGAACAGCGGACACAGCAACCGACCGCACTGTTCCTGGTGCTGACCAAATTCGATATGGAGTTCGAGGAAAAGGCCGGCGAGCGCTCCCCAGAGGGGCGCTGGACGACCCGGCTGGAAAGCTCCCTGCTCAACTTCTTCGGCAAACAACACGAATGGCCGCGCCAATGGGATATCCAGGGCTGTTTCCGTAACAGCTACTGGCTGCGTAATCCCAATTTCAAAGCCAAACACATGTTTGACTATGACGAGAGCGGTCGGGAAACCGGCGTCCGTCGTGGCGAGCAGAGCCGCATCGAGGTGTTTCGCACCGCTTTTCTGCGCGATCAAAACGCCAACCGTCATTTCCGGAATCCGGTTGAAGCTTGGAATGCCGGTCTCATGCTGAACGATGGCGGCGTCACCTATCTGGCGCAAAATC
>JAGRHM010000393.1 GCA_020445005.1 Candidatus Competibacteraceae bacterium
CGCCGGAATGAGGTACTGGTGGCAACATCCACCGTCGACGCTCCCGAGTGGCAACGACGCTTACGCGACCGGGCGCGGTTGGCGCAAGAACTGGCGGAGCGTCAGCCCGCCATGATTCCGCATCTGCAACTTCTACAGCGTTGTCTTGCCGCCTATCCGGCGTTGCTGCGCGGCGAACAAGTGGCCACGGAAGTATTCTTCCCCGACGGTTCCCTCGACCAGGTAGAAGGCATCTATCGCGGTCACGAGCTGGCTGACCATTTCCACACGGTGCTGGCCAGGGAACTGCGCAGCGCGGTGGAAGCCTGGATCACCGCCGGCGAACCCGCGCCGATCCGCATTCTGGAAATCGGCGCGGGCACCGGCGGGACAACCGGTCATGTGTTGCATGCCCTGACCGGTCTGGAAAGCCGGGTGGAACTCATCTATACCGACATTTCTCCGCGCTTCACGCAACACGGCCAGCGGCGATTCGGCAACGCGCTCCTCCCGATTCACTTCCAGACCCTGGATATTGAACGCGACCCATTAGCGCAAGGGTTCACCCCGGATGCCTGCCATCTTGTTCTGGCCTCCAACGTGCTGCACGCCACCCAGGATATTGCTGTTACGCTCGGGCACGTCCGGCGTCTGCTGCGGCCCGGCGGACGGTTGCTGATTAACGAGATGACCGCCAGCCGCGATTTCGCCACCCTCACCTTCGGCCTGCTGGACGGCTGGTGGCGCGCGACCGATAGCCAGCGGCGCTTGCCGCACAGTCCTCTGTTCAATGTTGCCGGGTGGCGGGCCGCTTTCCGCGAAGCCGGCTTTACCCCGATAGCCGCATACGGCGAACCGGGAGTCAGCACGCCCGAACACTATCAACAAAGCGTATTGGTGGGCGAATTACCGGCGCTGGCGACCGTAGATCCGGCCCGCGCTCCCGCGCTGGAGGAACTGATTGCGCATACGCTTGCGCCGGTTCCGCTCAGTCAAACGCCCCCTGAGCCAACGCGCGCTCCCGTCTTATTCCAGGAGATTGAAAAGCCGGATTCTCCTTTACCCGGCTCTTTACCCACCGCCATTGAAACCGTCATCAGCGAGGTCGTTGCCGAAGTATTCGAGATGAGCCTGGAGCAGGTGCGCTCCGGTCGGGTGATGAATTTTACTGATTTTGGCGCGGATTCCATTCTCAGCGCTGAACTGGTGACCAAGCTCAACGCCCGACTCGGTTTGAACCTGAAGACGACCGTCATTTTTAACTATCCCGGCATCCGCGAACTGACCGGACATCTCCACCATGAATTCGGCGCACAGCTCCAGGAGCTATTACTGGTAGACGCCGCAACGCCTCCCGATCCAGCGCCGCCAACCACGCCAGCGTTGGCGGATGAGGGCATTTCCCTGGAAATACTGCTGCGGCGACTGGAAGCGGGAGAACTGGACTATGCAACGGCCCTGGCGCAGTTTCCTGGTGAGTTGCTGGAGCATTGACCTGTATGTCATAGATCATTTTTCCAGATTAACGACGTTTCGCATTCAGCGCCCAATCGTAATCCAGATACTGGATTTTCAAGCCGCCCTGGCGAATTGCTGCCTGCGCCTGGGGGGTATCGCCGAGCGCATCGGCATAGCGGGCAAAGGTGGCGTCCAGCGACGTAAAACCCTGATAGCCCTTCTCGAAATCTCCTTGATACCAGTCGAAGATTTTCGAGACTGACAACGTGTTGCGAGCAGCGTCAAATCGATTGCGGCTGCGGTCGGCCAGGAAGCGGCGCATGCTGTCTTCCAACTGTTGATCCAGCCGATCGGCAACAAATGCTTCGTTGCGCAACATCGGGCAACCGATGGACGCGCAGTTCACAGCCGCATGGATACGCGGTTCGTTGAACACGCCCGGCGCGCGGATCATACCGTGTTCGACCTCATCCAGACTGCGTTCCTGACCCAACAGGGTGAAAAAAGTTTTCTTCCACGGTGACTGCAATATCGATCCCAAGTCCTTAATTGATTTGAGATCGGGGTAGCGGGTCAGGATCAATTCAATGGTAAAAGCGTTGTAGGCGTTGATCAGAAACGCCAGTTGCTGGGGTTTGCTCCAGCGCCGGTAATCCGCTTCGCTCACCGCCGATAAGGCGTCCAGATATTGCTGGAGCGCCGTCTGGTCGGTTTTGAAGCCGGCGTAGTCCACTTGGGAGGCGTTGCCCTGGGTGATCAAAACGACATGTCGTTTGAGCAGCGCCTCCCAGTCGGTATGACGATGATCAAAGGCGAATACGGCGCTGCTCATCAGCATCAGGGTCAATATCGCCAGTAGCTTTTTCATGGCCCAGAGTCTCCAATGGTTTGCAATAGCGCGTCTAACTGGCCGACGCGATCCAGCGCCGCCAGGTCATCGTATCCACCGACATGCGTCTCGCCGATGAAAATCTGCGGCACGGAGCGCCGCCCCGTGCGGGATATCATGGTTTCCAGCATGCCCGGTTCGCGGTCGACGGCGATTTTTTTCAGGTTGCCGACGCCCTTGCGCCTCAACAACTGCTCGGCCTGCTGGCAAAAAGGGCAACGTTGGGTGCTGTACATCGTCACTTCATTCATCGTGGGTCTCTTTTGAGGGTGCTGAATCGAATTAAAAACAGGTTCTTCGAGGATTCTTGTGGAACTTACATGTAGGTCGGGCAAAAGCGTAGCGTTGCCCGACAAGAAGGCCCATGTCGGGCACGTCCTGTGCCCGACCTACAGATTGCTGCATCAATTCCACAAAAAGAAGAACCCAAAAACATCGGTTATTTCGCGCCCTGCACCTCCACAATGGCAGCTCCTACCCCCCGTATCCCCGCGCCTGCTCAATGGCGTAATCAGGGCCATGAACGATCCGGCGGAAATAGGAGCTATAGGCGGGCGACGTGGGCGGCCACTGGGTGAGAAACTCCTGTTCCCAACCCCGAGTATCGAATTGTACGGCCAAGGCATCGAGATAGACGCCACGAATTGTTCCGCCATACAGCCGGGGATGCGGACTGGGCAGCAGGCTGATCCGGGTGATGACGCCAAACCGGGTGTCGGTAAAGTTGGGCATCCCGGCTGCGCCATTGTTGATGACCCAACCGACCCCATTACCGTGGTCGAAACGGCGCAGCGCTGGCAAACAGGTATGGGTGCTGGCGAAGATATCCACCTGCGCCTGAGCGAAGGCCGCGCTTAACCATGCCTGATTCGCTGGATCATCCAGCGCGGCGACATCAAATCGCCAGCCGGCTAACGCTTCGGCATCGCCATGCACCACGCCGACCCGCGCGTCGCCGACCCGATAGCAGGCGAACATGGGCAATTCCCGCAGCGCGTCCAGCGCCTCGGGATAGCGCCGGGCCGTCGCTTTGAGCTGCGCATGAATGCGGTTGGAGCGCTCCACGGTGTCGGCGTCAACTGTGTCGGGATAGGCGCAACCGCAACCGGCGTCTTCCCTCTCGGTCAGCAGTTCCGCCTCCACATTGCCCAACAGCGCGTCATGGCGCAGTACGCGGGCGTTGATGTCGAGAAAAGCGGCGTCATCCACATCGAACCAGTGAAAATCGCCGTTGA
>JAGRHM010000394.1:0-3488 GCA_020445005.1 Candidatus Competibacteraceae bacterium
ACATCATCATCTCCGGTGGCGAGAATATTTCCACCATTGAGGTCGAGGACGTGCTCTATCGCCATCCGGCGGTTATGGAAGTGGCGGTTGTGGCCCGGCCTGATGAGAAGTGGGGGGAAACGCCCTGCGCCTTCGTAACGGTCAAGTCCGGCATGGAACACGTCACCGAGGAGGAAATTATCGAGTTCTGCCGTAACCAATTAGCGCGCTTCAAAGTCCCCCGGACCGTGGTGTTCGGCCCCCTGCCCAAGACTTCGACCGGCAAGATGCAGAAATACATCCTGCGTGAACGGGCCAGGCAGCTTTAGAAACCGCACAAAAACTGCTGTATAGCTTGGATGTAGGCCGCTAGGTCGAAATCCTTTCCTCTACACTTCTGTGCAAAACTCCCCTCTCCTACCGGGAGAGGCGCTGGAGGTGAGGGCGCTTTCAGTTGCAACCATTTTTCGCCGCTTGCCCGCCAGTTCCGCGGCGGGCGATGGCGGGTCGTACAGATAGCCCTGTGCTTCACGGGAGTCTTCCCAAGGAGAAATTCCGCCTGTTCACGGGTCTCCACGCCTTCCATCAGCACTTCCAGATCCAGACTCCCGCTAAGCGCAATGACCGCGTACGCGATGGCTTCGCTATTCGGGTCACGGGCAATATCCCGGGCAATATCCCGGACAAAGGACGGATCGACTTCCAAACAAATTCAGGAGCAATTTCCTGTTTCCGTTCCTGATACCTGAAATCTGATACCTGGAACCCCTATACCATGACTCTCGGAACTCTTTACATTGTCGCCGCGCCATCTGGCGCTGGAAAAACCAGTTTGGTCAAAAGCCTGACCGAAACTACGCCCGGCGTTGCCGTCTCGATCTCGCACACCACCCGTCCGCCCCGCCCCGGCGAACGCGATGGCGAACATTACCATTTCGTGACTCCCGCAGCTTTCGAGGCGATGATTGCCCAAGGCGCATTCCTGGAGTACGCCCAAGTATTCGGTAACCACTATGGCACTAGCTGCTCCGCCGTCCAGATCCAACGGCAGACTGGCCTGGATGTCATTCTGGAAATCGACTGGCAGGGCGCACGGCAAGTGCGCGAGCGAATGCCGGACAGCCCGAGCATTTTTATCCTGCCTCCCTCGCGCGAAGCTTTGCGGCAACGCCTCACCGGTCGCGGTCAGGATCCGGTCGAGGTGATTGAACGACGCATGGCGGCGGCGCTGGATGAATTGTCGCACTACGCCGAATTTGATTATTTGCTCGTTAATGATGACTTTGCGACCGCCTTGGACGCTCTGCGCGCTATTTTGATCGCCCACCGTCAGCGCCGGACCCTGCAAATTGAACGACAGCGGAAACTTTTACAGTTACTCTTGTCTTAACTAATTGTTTTCATTAAAATGCCAAGCTTGCTACTTTCATCTATCAGCGACTCGGCAATGTGCATCGCCGAATCTGGAGAATTACTCGAATGGCTCGAATTACTGTTGAAGACTGCCTCGACCGCGTGGACAATCGCTTTGAACTTGTACTGATCGCCGCACGGCGCGCCCGCGAACTGGCATTGGGCCGCGAGCCGTTGGTTCCCTGGGAAAATGATAAACCCACTGTGGTTGCTTTGCGCGAATTGGCCGATGGCAAAATTGATCACATGCTCCAGGAAAAATACCGTCGGCGTGGCCAGTCCTCGCGAGATGCATCCGCATCTTCTCCTCCCAACCGGTAACCTTGGCTTCAACGTCTCCGGGCCGCTGGAGACAGGAACTCAATCATGATGAGCGTACCCTTGCGGGAAATGCGCGATGAATTTCAGCCCGGTCACAAGTTGGCCGTCGATGACGAGTGGCTGGATGATTTGCATCTCCGCATTGATGATTTATGCGCCATCGCCCGCGAGTACCTGGAGCCGGCCCAGGTCAATCAGTTACGCGAAACCTGCTATTTCGCCGCCGAAGCCCATGCCGGCATCTACCGTAAGAGTGGTGAGCCGTATATTTTTCACCCCTTAGCCGTAGCCCGTATTCTGGCTAACGTCCGCTTTGATCATGAAACCCTGCAAGCCGCCATCTTGCATGACGTAATTGAGGACACGCACTACAACAAGGAACAGCTCAACCACCGCTTTGGACCGGAGGTGGCCGATCTGGTCGACGGGGTTAGCAAACTGACGCAGATTCAGTTCAATTCCAAGCTGGAGGCGCAAGCCGAGAATTTTCGCAAGATGTTCCTGGCGATGGCCAATGATCTGCGCGTGATCATGATCAAGCTGGCCGACCGCTTGCACAACATGCGCACCCTGGGCGCGATGCGTCCCGAATCGCGCCGGCGCATCGCGCGGGAAACCCTGGAGATTTACGCGCCGATCGCCGGGCGGTTGGGAATGAATCATCTACGTCAGGAACTGGAGAATCTCGGTTTCAATCACTTATATCCACTACGCTTCCGGATTTTGCAGGATGCCGTGCGCCGAATGAGCGGCAACCGTCGTGAAATTATTGGGCAACTGGAAACCCGCATTCAGACCCGCCTGCATGAAGAAGGCATCCAGGCGCGGGTCATGGGACGCAGCAAGCACCTGTGGGGCATTTACCGGAAGATGCACGGCAAGCGTCTGCCGTTCAAAGAAGTCTACGATGTTTACGCGGTGCGCGTGATCGTTGAAACCGTAGATATGTGTTACCGGGCGCTGGGGGTCATGCATAACCTGTACAAGCCGATTATGGGCCGGTTCAAAGATTATATTGCGATCCCCAAGGCCAATGGCTATCAGTCGCTGCACACAGTGCTGTTTGGTCCCAATGGCGTCCCCATCGAAGTACAAATCCGCACCGAGGACATGCACATCATGGCCGAGGTGGGGGTCGCCGCGCACTGGCGCTATAAATCCGACGGCGACGGTCAGGGCAATCATGCTCAGCAACGCGCCCGCGAATGGTTGCGCAAGCTGCTGGACATGCAGCGCCGGGCCGGCAACCCGGTAGAATTCCTGGAAAGCGTCAAGGTGGACCTGTTCCCCGATGAGATCTACGTTTTCACCCCGCGCGGCGAGATTATCGAACTGCCGCGCGGGGCGACCGCAGTGGATTTCGCTTACGCCATCCATTCCGATGTGGGCAACACCTGTGTAGGCGCCAGGGTCGACCGCCGGTTGGTACCGTTGCGCACGCCATTGAACACCGGTCAAAGCGTGGAGGTCATTATTACTCCGACGGCCCGACCGAATCCGGCCTGGCTCAACTTCGTGGTGACTGCCAAAGCCCGCTCCAGCATTCGTCACTACCTCAAGCACTTGCAGCGCGAGGAAGCGATCCTGCTAGGTAAGAGACTGTTGGAAAAAGCACTGGCCGGCTATGTCAGCAGCCTGAACGAACTGCCCTCCGGGCAAGTGCGGGAACTGGTCCGGGAATTAGGTCTGAACGGCTTCGACGATCTCTTGGCCGACATCGGGTTGGGAAATCGGGTCGCGGCGTTGTTCGTCAAACGCCTGTTGCCGAATGAGAA